>CAZINA010000014.1:0-27598 GCA_964540545.1 uncultured Candidatus Bathyarchaeia archaeon | reverse complement strand
TAATAGGGGTATAGACAGTTCCGATCAACAAAGCACGCCTTAGTGAACCCTAAGTTGACTCTATATATAAAACATACACCTTAACTGTAGTTTTTCATGAAGTGGATAAATTTTTACAGTTGAAGTGTAAAACAATAAAGTGTGCTATTTTAGGTAAGTCGGTTTTAAATACTAACCAGCGGAGTTTTCGTTTTAATCGTTTAGTTATAGGTTCAATACATGGATTTGCGTGCGCTAAAAAATTAGCTCCTTCTTTGTCAACAAGTATAGGTAATATACTCTAATTCATACTCTGGAGACATAGGTAAACACAAAACAAGCGTTTGTCAAGAAAGTTTGAGTCAAAAAATCTTTACGAGAACGCTTTTAGCTTCTTCCGAACTTACATTATAATGCGGTGCTGAGATGAGAAAAACATCCGCAGTTATTGCCGCGTTTTCAGTGATTCTGGTCTTAGCTTCAACTGGAGCAGCAATCGTTATTCAGGCAAATACAAACCCAATATGGCATAGCCAAGTTGTAGACCCTGTAGGGTCTGTCGATTCAATTGCTTTTGACTCCTACGATAACCTGCACATCATCTATCATGTAGATGAATTCTTCAACACAAACCGAACTGGCTTAAACCACGCCATCTGGACAGGCACAAAATGGAACATAGAACATCTAAACTATACTGCTGGCAACATCTTCATAATGGATACAAACAACAACCCACATGTTATCTCCACCTCAAACGGAACCCTAACGGATGTTCCCTTGACTACTCCAATCTGGAACATTAACGACATTGGGATAGCCGAAGTTGCTGGCGATACTATGGCATTGGATTCAAGCGGCGTCCTACATGAAATATCAGCTGACTACATTTACTTTGAAAGTAACAATAGTTACACCTCACATTTGTATTACACAACTTGGACAAAATCAGGCGAATCCGTTCAAGTAATCGATGAAGTAGACAGCACCGCCCAAGTTGTTTACCAACGTTTACACCCGCGGTCGATTGCAGTAGACACAAAAGGTAATCCGCATATTATCTTTGTAGAAGAGCATGAAACCCCGCTTTATCCAAAAACTGCCACATCCCCGGTCCGCTTTACATACACTATAAAGTACGCAATGTGGATAGGCTCGAATTGGACGATTCAAGCATTAGCTACAGACAAAACTCATTCGAGTGCAAATGGGAAGCTTGTTCTCGATGCTAAAGGACAACCGCACTTATGTTACCTTCACGAATACCACACCTACTGTGGGTCTTATAGAACAGAGGGATCGCTTGAGTACACTTACTTCGATGGGTTAAAGTGGGTTGATAAAACCATTGAATCCAAGTCAGACACTGATTATTATGGGCGACCTACTCTAAGACTCGACTCAGACGGCAACCCACAAGTTTACTTTTTCAAAAAAAACTATAACCCAACTTGCTTTAATTTGTTTCATGCAAGATGGACAGGAACAACATGGAATATCCAAAAGATTTGGACTCTTACGCCTAACTCTTATGATTCCGCAGGCATTTCTTCCATTGCATTTGATTCCTATGGCAATCCACATCTAACTTATGACATGGTAATGGGAAATACGGGAACCATTCAAAGCGGTTACATATACGGCAACTTAACATTTTTAGCAATAGATATGCCATTTACGTCTTCGCCACTTTTTGTGCCGACCGTCGCGGGCTGCACAATCGCCTTAGCATGTATCGCTATGCTGCTCTACTTCAAGAAACGCAAACACTAAACAGAAACGTTTGCTTCACGTTCGCTTTTCCAAAGCTTTCTGATGCCACCAAATTCTAACAAGGGTCTACACTAAAGTTCACTCTATATATAGAGGGGGTATACTTTTTTGCAAGCGCTAGAGTACACATCTTTTTGTTAGCCTGTTTTTTCGTGAAAAGTGATTTATGTACAGTGTTTCTAACCTTACGGCAAAGTTGGTGCAGTGACGTTTGCCAATTACGCCTTTCCATCATCCAGTTGCCTACATCATCTATAGGCTTGGAGGAAAACTCAGCCTTCCCGCAGTTATCGTAGGCTCAATGCTGCCTGATCTGGAAATTCCTTTTATGTTCCTGCTGTTCGGAACCAATGTTTCAACTCACCTAATTCTTCACAGCATAATAGGCTCTTTAACGGTTGGCACACTACTCGCCACAACAATAACCGTTTTCATCTACCCAAGATTAGCAAGCGCAATCTTTCCAGTCGACAAGCATACAGTTAAAGAAAAATGCAAATTCTCCCTAAGCCTCATTTTCTCTTGCGCTATCGGATGCCTATCTCACGTGTTGCTAGACGTTACAAACCATGCTTACAACCCACTTTTCTGGCCTTTCCTCTCGTCAACTGAAACGCCAAGCCCAATTGTACCCCTTCTCGGTGGTGAACAAACCGCATCTCTGCTAATACATGCGCTAATGATTGTTCTTTTCATCGGCTTGTTTGCCCGTAAACGTGAGAACTTCTGGCAACACGTGCTTGTTGAGTAACAAAGTAACGTGCAAAGAATATGCTTATTAGTTTAGGATTAAGATTAGCCGTTGATGAAAAAATGTCTCTTGAAGGTTTTACCGAGTACAAGCGCAGAGAATTCTGCAACGACGTGAAATGCCCCGTGCAGCTGAAGCTGAACCAGCAGAAAGAGAAATCCGAAGAGTACGAGCAAATAAGAAAGACCTGTAGAACCGCTTGCGTTTATACGACTTGGCAGTTTCACCACTGGCTAATCGAGAAAGGCTACATGATAATCGCCAGCTTGAACTTAGAAAACAAAGCCAGCCTTTTCGCATCCATAGACAAGGATTTACTGAAGTGGATTGACGAGCAAGTTCAAAAAGGAAAATACCGCAGTAGAAGCCACCTACTCGAAACAGTCTTAGCCGAATACAAGGGCAAACCAAGTTAAATGAGATAAGCTTCAGTGATGTATCTTCGCATAACCCATTGAATCTGGAAATAGTGCGCAATTCTAGCAATGGAGTTTTTCATCAACTCTATCCACGTGTCTCGATCACCATAAAAAGTCGGAGCAATCAAATACTCCAGTTTACTGTACAAGTCGCGAAGCTCAATCTCTCTTCTTTCCTCTTCAGTAACAAACTCTTTAGGATGTGGACCAATCGACCAGCCTGTAACGCCCTCAATGCAGCCTTCAAGCCACCAGCCATCCAAAACGCTAAAGTTTACCACGCCGTTGTGAGCCGCTTTCATCCCGCTAGTTCCAGAAGCTTCCATCGGCGGAATAGGAGTGTTAAGCCACACGTCAACTCCTGAAGTAAGCTTGCTCGCAATTTCCATGTCATAGTTTTCAAGGTACACAATTTTCATCTGGTCTTTCAGTTTATCCGCGTAACCATAAATCTCTTTTATCAATCGTTTACCTTCAACGTCTCGTGGATGCGCTTTTCCAGCGAACACCATCTGAATTTTCCCGCTCTTATTCACTTCCAGCAGCCTATGCAAGTCAGAAAAAATCAACGTTGACCTCTTGTACCCTGTGGCTCTCCTAGCAAAACCAATAGTCAACACGTCAAGGTCCAACTTTACGCCTCTGCTTTTCTCAACAAACTCGATAAGCCCAGTTTTCGCCTTAACATGAGCATCCCAAACCTCCTGATTCGGGATTTCCAAAGCTCTAACTAGTAAAACAGGCTCATTCGCCCAGCTCGGAATATGCTTGTCAAAAAGCGCCCTGAAAACCGGGCAAGTCCAAGTGTACGAGTGAACCCCATTAGTAACAGACCTGATGTAGTGACCAGGAAATAGCTTCCGCGAATACTCCATATGAGCCTTAGAAACCCCATTCACGTACTTGCTCAAATTCAAAGCCAAATACGTCATATTCAAGTTATCCTGACCAGCATACTGCTTCACATTAAGCATCGAATACTCTTTACCCAACACCTCGTCAACCAACTCATAAGAGTACTGGTCAAACGCAGCTTCAATCGGAGTATGCGTCGTAAAAACACAAAGAATCTGAACTTTTTCAGCGTCCATACTCTTCTCTTTCAACAACTCAAAAGTCAAAAGAGCAGAATGCCCCTCATTCATGTGGTACTTTCTAACTTTGAAGCCTAACTCCTTGAGAAGCTTCACACCACCTATCCCAAGCACAATCTCCTGCTTAAACCTATACCGCTTATCACCACCATAAAGATAATCCGTAATCCTTCGATCCTCTTCAGCGTTGCCTTCCACATCAGTGTCCAAAAAAAGAATCGGAACCATACCGCCAGTGGGACTTTGATGCTCGTACAGCCAAGCCTGAACCTTCACCTGTCTTCCTTCAATCGTCACTGTAGCCGTCTTCGGCATAAGGAACAAGGATTCAGATGGATCCCACTCGTCAGGGAACTCTTGCTGTTCCCCGCGTTCCGTAAGCTTCTGCCTGAAATATCCTTTCCTGCTCGCCAAAGTCAACGCTACCATCTGCAACTTTAAGTCTGCACTGGCTTTCACGATGTCACCAGCTAAAACACCCAAGCCGCCACTGTATGATGGAATGTCTTTGGTTATGCCTATTTCCATGGAGAAATACGCGATTCTAGGGTCTTCTATGAAGTGTTGCCTGCAGTTTTTGCTGCAGAAACAATATTTTTTTCCTCCAAAAGTGTCATATGTTATCTGCATTCTTTTCAGCGTGTCACCTGGGTCTATTTGGGTTCCGCAGACAGGGCATCTTAGCGAACATTTCGGCTTCAAAACGTATCAACCTTAAATAACCATTAATTTCCATTCACGAATATCAGTTATCAAACTGATAAACTATTCGAAAACACGGTTAAGGGTTTGCTGACAGGAAAAGGTTATTTAATTCTGGAGCTAAAGGTTCCGCGGTGAAACACACTTGGATTGGGGAATGAAAAACCGGTTGTCCCGGCTTATTCAAGCGGATGGTAAGGCTCTTTTTCTGCCGATAGATCATGGATATTTTCAGGGACCAACGCATATGTTGGAGAAACCTGGGGAAACCATAAAGCCGTTGTGGAAGTACGCTGATGCGTTGATGATGACACGTGGTGTGCTTCGTAACTGTATTGACCCTGCAATGCCTAAGCCTGTGATTATGCGTGTGTCAGGTGCCACAACCGTGGTTGGAGAAGACCTAGCTAACGAAAATTTGGTTACGTCCATTGATGAGATTATTCGTCTTAACGCATCTGCTGTTTCTATGTCTGTGTTCGTGGGTAGCAAGTTTGAGCATCAGACTTTGTCTAACTTGGCTAAGCTGGTTGACGCGTGTGAGGATTACGGGATACCTGTTATGGCGGTTACTGCGGTTGGTAGGGAGTTGGAGAAGCGTGAAGCTCGTTTTCTGGCGTTGTGCTGCCGAGTTGCTGCTGAAATTGGTGCTAGAGTCGTGAAAACCTATTACTGTGCGGAAAACTTTGAGAAGGTTATTGATGGGTGTCCAGTGCCTGTGGTTATTGCTGGCGGACCGAAAACTGAGACTCAACGCGAAGTGTTCGACTTTGTTTATGATGGTATGCAGAAAGGTGCTATAGGCGTGAATTTGGGCAGGAACATTTGGCAGACTGAACATCCGGTGGCTGCGATACGTGCCATAAGAGCCATAATTCATGATGGTTACACGCCGGAAGAAGCGCAGAACCTTTTTGAAAAGGTGAAAGCTGGAACCGGTTGAGGCTTCAGCGTTTCTGGTGAACCTTTGTGCTCGTAGCCGTTTACTACAACAATAAGGATGTACGAGTGCAGGATGTGCCTAAGCCTGAAATCGGGGATGACGAAATCCTCGTGAAGGTTATGGCAAGCGGCATTTGCGGCAGCGACGTCACGGAGTGGTATAGGGTTCCGAAGGCTCCTAGGATTCTTGGTCACGAAGCTACAGGTGTAATTGAGCAGGTAGGCTGCGAAGTTGCTGGGTGTAAGGTGGGTGACCGGGTTTTTGTGTCGCATCATGTGCCTTGTAACGAGTGTCGTTACTGTTTGCGGGGTAATCATACGGCGTGTGAGACTTTGCATACGACGAATTATTTTCCGGGTGGTTTTGCGCAGTACATTCGTGTTCCGCGGATAAACGTTGAAAGCGGCGTTTACAAGTTGCCAGATGACGTGTCTTTTGCGGAGGGGACTTTTGTTGAGCCTTTGGCGTGTGTGGTTCGGGGTCAACGTTTGGCTGATGTTCAGAAGGATGATGTGTTGCTTGTGATTGGCTGTGGCGTGTCTGGGATACTGCATGTGCAGTTGGCTAAGCGTAATGGTGTGCGGCGGGTTGTGGTGGCTGACATTAACAGGTACAGGTTGGGGTTGGCGGAGAAGTTTGGTGCAGACTATACGGTTGATGCTAAGGGTGACTTGCCGCAGAAACTGCAGGAAGTTAATGGTGGACGGTTGGCGGATAAGGTGGTGGTTTGCACTGGGGCGACAAAGGCGGCTTTAACGGCGTTGGATTGCGTGGACAAGGGCGGTTTGATACTTTTTTTTGCGGTGCCTGATCCTTCAGTGAAGGTTCCTGTGCCTTTAAACCAGTTTTGGAGGAACGAAATCACCGTGAAAACTTCTTATGGTGCAGCGCCAAACGACCTTGTAGAATCCTTAGGCATTTTAGCTGAAGGAAAACTGAACGTTAAGGACATGGTAACGCATAAGCTGAGTTTGCGGCAAGCTGCAGAAGGTTTCAGGTTAATGGCTGAAGCAGGCGAATCTCTAAAAGTAATACTTGAACCCAACAGAGATTAACAGCAAAACCTTATGCCACACTGTCGCGCTCGGAACAGACTATAGCCCCTCTATATATAGAAACTATAAATAGTTCAGAAGAGAAGCGACGCTGGATAGACCCCCTTCTATAGGTTTCTGCAATGATTAACTATTAGGATCCTATTAGGCTTCAAATATGCTGGAGAAAATTTTCCATAAAAGCGTAAATTTGTAGGCGTTAACCTTTAAACGTGTATGCGTGTAGGAAGTTTGTATGAAGGCGGAAGTTGCGGTTGCTACAGTTCAGGGGAAAGCGTACTTTTTGATAGTGAACAAGTTGAAGGAAAGGAGTATTCCCTTCTTAAGTTTGGTTCCGGGTGGCACAGTGCCCACAGAAATCAAAGTGGTTATAACAACCGAGAAGGAAAAGCACCTGATAAACCATGAAAGGATACTGGTTTACGACGGCGAAACCGCGCCTGACGCTGCGGCAAACGAAATCAGGAAAATCCTTCAGGGAAAAGAAGCCTATGAACGCATTGTCATCGGTATAGACCCAGGCGAGGTTTTTGGGCTGGCAGTTATAGCCGACGGGAAAGTTAACGAAAAAGCAACCTGCTCCAGCATCCACGAGGCACTTACCAAAGTCGCCAGTGTCATACGGGAAGTTGATTTCGCCTCAACCGCGGTCACCATAAAAATCGGCAACGGAGTCCCAACATACAAGGACCTTATAGAAGCATTTGACAGTGCCTTACCAAAGGAAGTGACGTTGGAAGTGGTGAGTGAAGCGGGAACAAACCGCCCTCTAAACAACAACAAGCACAGGCGAGGACTCAGAGACATAGCCTCAGCCATACGCATAGCTGGACGCGCTGGCCACATCTACCCAAGAAGAAAAACAGACGAACCAAGCGATTAAGCGCCCTTGTTAGGGTTTGAAGAACTGACTGATTTCTCGAGCTAAAATGTTTTCGCCGGGCTGTAGGACTTTCATGTGGTTGCTCACCCATGAGGGTAGGAACCTGCGACAGTAATTTGTGGAGAACCTGTAGTCAAGGAATATTATGGCGCCCCAGTCGTCCAGTGTTCTCACGGGTCTTCCAGCGGCTTGGGAGGCTTTTTTCATGGCTGGCAGAACGTACCCATATTCGCGCCCAAGTTTGGGGAAGCACTCGTCGTAGTAGTTTATTTGCGCTTTCACCCGTGGCGTAGGCTCCGCGTAGGGAACACCAACCACTACCACGGAGTTCATCTGATTGCCCGGAAAATCCACCCCCTCAGACGTTCTTCCACCTTGAACACCGAGAAACACGGCGCCGTCGCCTTTACTGCAAGCCTTAAACCCAGCCACAAGCTCCTCGTTCGCCTTGGAACTCATGCCCCTATACTCATGGAACAACGGTTTACCCAAAGCAGCCTCCAATCCTTCAGCTATCAGGGCGTTTAACACGTCGAACGACGCGGTGAAAACTCCGGTGTTTGCGGGCGTGTTCTCCACGACTTCGTCGATTCGTTCTATCATTGTCTGGTACATAGCGGGCGTCCGTTTCTCCATGGCGGTGGACACTCCGCAACAGACGAGTGAGCGTATATGTTCCTTGGGGAAGGGTGAAGGTAAAACGCACTGCACGGTGTTTTCTGGAAGCTTCGTGATTCTTGCGTAGGCTTCTAAGGGTTGAAGTGTGCCGGACATGACTATGTTGGAGTAGGTTAACGAGAAAACTGGCGAGGTAACTTTCGACGGGTCCAACGCAACGATTTCCAGCTTCGCAGTTTTCACTTTGTCTCTGGTGAGGTAGCTGCTTGCAACGTTGATGAAGGAGTCGTCGCCCAACGTGTCCAGCCACCGCAGCAGGAACTCGCTCATGCCGTGAATGTAAGAGCGCGGGTACTTACCGTCAGCAAGCAGGTTCCGCCTGATTGAACTGCCAACCTCATGTATGTTCTCAAAAAAGTCTCTCGGCTTAGACACGCTTCCATGTTTCTGCAGGATTTCAATTATGGTTTCTGCAGGGATTATTTGTTCTCGTCGTATGTTTTCTGTAAGTTTTTCAACTTCATTTCTGAAAAAATGGGTGAACTCCTCGATTTCCTTGTTCTCATACTTCTTAGCTTCAAGCTCCGCCTGTTTGATAACGAAAAGAGAGAGGCTGCTGCTTGAGACGTCTATGGCTGTCTCCGGCAGGTTGTGAGCTTCATCAACAATCAGTATAATCTTCTGCAGGTTGGTTTCGATGTTCTTGAGGAACGCAGCGCGAATTACAGGGTCAAAAACGTAGAGATAGCTTAACGCGATAACTTTGACGTCTGAGAGGGCGCCTTTTACAAGTTCGTGAGGGCAGACGCCTTTTCTACGGCAGACCTTCTGGATGTCAGACGCCTTGTAAGGGCGACTAGCTATCTGCTGCTGAAGTATGAGGTAATCGTACGTTTGCTCCTCTGGACCCTTATGGTACGGGCACTTGCCTTTAGCTTTCAGCAGTTCACAAGCTTCCATAAGCGACTTAGCGTCAAAAGCGTTCTTAACCGCCAACTTGTTGAGGCACATTTGATTACGCCCGCGAAGCGAAATACCCGAAACATGATGCTTCTTAAACACTGCACGCAGCTCTTCTATGACGCGGTCGTGCTGACGGTGAGTCCGAGCCACGTACAGTATCTTCAAGTTTTTCTCAACCGCAGTTGGGAGACACGCGGAAATCGCTGAGATGGTTTTGCCTAAACCGTTGCTTCCTTCAATAAGAACCGAACGCCTTGCCTGAACAGCTTCGAAAATAGTTTTTATGAATTGGTCTTGGCTAGGCCGCACGCTTGCATAAGGAAAATACTTTGAAACTTCTACAGGCAGTTTAAGCGTGGTCATTCCATACTCCTCTTGAAGGACAATGCATGTTAACAGGGCACTGTTCACATAACGGTCGCCTAGCCTTACAGTACCTCCTACCGTGTGAGATCAGCAGCACGTGAACAGCCAAGTAGTCATGTTGACCATAAAGCGATTGGAGACTTGCACGGACGGCTTCGTAGTCTCCGTTAACAGGCGCGAAACCTAACCGTTTCGAAACACGGTTCACATGCGTATCCACGGGAATCGTAGGTTGCCCTTTGGAAAAAAGCAAGACAACATCCGCTGTTTTCGGTCCTACCCCGGGCATTTGAATGAAAGTTTTTCTTGCTTCCTCAAGCGGCAGAGCCAATATACGCTGCACGGAACCGTGAAATTTTTCGAGGATTATTCTTGAAACCTGTTTTATTGTCTTGGATTTGCTCCTGTAAAGCCCCGCGGTTTTCAGGGCGTCTTCAATATGGCTGGTTTCCGCGTTCGCCAGTACTTCGGGCTTGATTTCGAACCTGTTCGATAGGCGTTCGAAGGCTCTGGCGGTGTTTCTGTCCGCAGTGTTCTGTGAAATAATGGTCACAATCAACGTTTCAAACGGGTCATGCTTCGCTTTGGTCCACTTGGGCATCGCAAATGTTTCACGCAGTATCTGCAAGACTGTTGCTGCTCGCTTGTCTTTCACGTTGCCGTCGCCCTCCCTGAAAGTTTGCTATCTACTGAATCAACCAATGCTATAAATATCATCTCTAATCAAAACTGTAAAAAACGAGACAAAGTCTAAATCAAAACAGGAAAGCAAAAACACTGTTTTTTCTAAGAGTTAAGAATTAAATACTGAAATAGGACAATTATGAAACGGGCAAACAAGCCAAGTGAGAGTTTATGAATCTCTCTAAAAAGATGCGTGCAGTCTTGATTCTAGCGGCGGTTTTTGCGTCCACGTTTCTTGCAGTATATTTAGTAATTTCCAGCACGCAGTCCGCGTACTCTACACCTGAAAACTCCGTTTGGGAGCTTGAAGGCATGGACATCACGATAGGCCCAAAACCCAACGCCACCGATGTCCCCATAGACACCACGATTACCATAGATGCTCTTTCTTCAGCAACATTAAACGACTTAAACACAACTCCAGAAATCCCTATCGCCAACATAGCCGTCGAAGTGTCTGGTCCCCTTTCATACAAACAAACGTTCTACCCCGCTCAACTGCTTAAACCCGGCACTTCCTACACAGTATCAGTAACAATTAGAGACACGCCAGTCTCATGGAGCTTCACCACAACTTCCGAGCAATACCAACCCACAACCAGCTTTTACCTAGCCACATACGCACCGTGGATAGCACTTGCAACAGCAGCCACCACGACTTTAATTGCAGGTTCAGCAATCTGGCATAGAAAAAAACGAGCTAACTACCCAACAACCCATTTCCTTTCGCATGAGACTATGAACCCAATTTAACCACACCGCGCATATTTGGCGTCTATTAGTATCCTAATAGTGGTTCATTGCAGAAACTATGGAGGGGTAGAGAAAAAAATGCGCTACTTCACCTGTGTGTAGTTGTGTTGTACAGGTATACAACAGTGATTTAGGATACAAAACGTTTAATTTTTTTCACCGTCAGTATGAACCGTGAACCATTGTTGAATGAAAAACCAAAGCAAACTTTCAAGAATTTACTACTCACGCATGGCATTCTGAGAAGGCTGTGGAAGAGCTTTGGAAATGGTACAATTTTTTAGAAAAAAAGGGTGTTGTCAGCTACTAATAAGCTTGTTTTTAAAGTGCAAGCTGAATAGACTAAAGTTATATACTTGAAGAAAGTAAGGTGGAACGACATGACCTCCCGTTCAGCACTCACCAAGTTAAAAGCAGTACTCGTGGTCGACATTCTAATAGTGGCCGCTGCGGCTGGAGTTTACTTTTACCTTCAGGCTGAAGGCTTGATTGTTTCTGGGCCTAAACAAGCCGAGTTTTCAGCAATTGACCTCACAATCAACCCGCTGGAGGCAGAAGTGTATGAACCAGTTCTAGTAACAGTTAACTTAACCAACGTAGGCGGCGAACAAGGAGAATACATAGCCAACCTCACAGTCAACGACGTGTTAGAGGAAAACCAAACGGTTCTGCTCCAAGCAGGAGAATCCACCATAGTGGAGTTCACGCTAATCAAGGAAGCAGATGGCAACTACACCATTGAAGCATGTGGATTGTCAGGTTCGGTAACATTCAATGTTCCGCCGCCATCAGCCAGCAAAATATTCCTGTCAAACCTGTCTACCCAACCGCGTGAAGTCTGGCCCAACGAAACATTGACAACTACAGTTACAGCCACAAACCAAGGAGAAGAAACAGATGTTCTTGCGGTGAGGCTTATGGTTGACGACTCGCTGGTGGAGCGCCAAGTAGTTAACCTAGCTGCGGGAGAAACAACAACTGTAGAATTTACTTATAACGCTACAACTGAAGGGAAACACACTGTTAAGGTGAACGCTTTATCTGGAACTTATACGGTGGTTCCAGAAGGCTACCACACACTCCTAATCAGATATTCCGGCGGCGGTTCCGACCTCGTTCCTTTCACTCTTAACGGCGAAAGCCTTAACATGCCATATTTGGGCCTCATACCTGTAGGCGAATACACAATCAAAACAACAAGCCCCTTCACCACCGACACTGCAGTTTTCGAATTCGACCACTGGAGCAACGACGACACAAGCACAACAACAACGTTCACCCTAGACAGTAACCTAATTTTCATAGCAACATACAATTTGATTAGTGGTTATGCGTGTTGTCCTTCTTTGTTTTATTGGAATGGTAGTGATTATGTGTATGTTACTGAGGTTTCTAATGCTGGCTGGTTGGGTTATATTGATTATATTGATGATGATGGGGAGATTGTGTTTGGCGGAGGCAACCCATGGGACACTATCAAGCTGGATGCAAACCAGGTAACAGTCAGAAACAGCGAGGACGGCGACTATTACGACGTTATCCTTCTGCAGAAGTGGGATGAAATCTTTTACTTGGATGCCGCTTACATGGTGGTTGTTGATCATCCTGCAGACGTGGATGTTTATTCCACGATGGTGAATTACATTAATCAGGCTTTTCCAAGCGAAATCTACACTGTAAGCAAGGACGGTTTAGCTTCTCCAGTTTTAGCTGTAAACGAAAAAGGTGAAAATGTTCTGCCTCAAATTGCTGAACTGGACGGAATTTTCACGTCTGGCAGTAATGGCCTAGCTAGTCCAGCATGGGACGACATGGATTTAAACCAGCTAACCCTTGATTTGGGTGATTTGTCTGATGCAGAAGAGATTAAACTTGTAATCAACGGCATGATTGATTGGGGTGCACCTGAACATTATTACACGTGGATAGACGGCTTCAAAGAAGCCTTCGCTGAAGACCTCGTGCCCGGTGGTACACAAATCTACCCTGCGCCTTATATGGAGGTTTTGGATGCGGATGGTAATTGGGTGCGTGTGCCTGAGGATAGGCAGATGCCGACGCCTTCGGATTATGTTCCTAGAAGTTTTGCGGTGGATTTGACTGGGCTTTTCCCAGAGGGCATGAGCGAGTACAAAATCCGGATTAATAACTTCTTCAATGTGACGTTTGATTATATTACAGTGGATACGTCTTCACAAGCGGACATAATTATCCAGCAGATCAATGGTGACGCTACTTTCACTCAGGTGTTTGCTAGTCCCTCGTCTGCTTCAGGAGACTTCACAAAATACGGTGACGTAACCCAAGTGGTTCTTGAAGGCGACGACATGTACGTGATTGGGATGCAGGGCGACCAAGTTTCTCTTCGTTTTCCAACAGACAGCCTTTCGCCTCTTGAGGATGGTATGGAGCGTGATTATTTCATGTTTGTAGCTTGCTGGTTCAAAGACCCGCCTGGGAACTGGGGTTACGGTTTTGATTTTACTGTGGATCCGTTGCCTTTCCGTAGTATGAGTGGCTTCCCGTATCCTGACACCGAAAGCTATCCATCAGATGAAGCCCATTCAAATTATCTTCGTGAATACAACACGCGGAGATGGCCTGTCGAACGTGCACAGTTGATAATACCTGATGTATTGCTGGTGATAATGGGCATGGGATTGGTGATAGCAGGAATACTTTCCACTCTTATATGGATGAAAACGCGTGTGGCGAGACAGGCTAGTCAGTTTGCTCCCAAGTGAGTTATGCTTCAATCTTACCACAACTACGCCTTCATTATATAGCAATTATACCCATTGCTATGCACAAGTAACTTTGAATTCTAGTTGTCACCTACCAAAGACTAAAAGAACCATATACTGTTACAATTTTTATTTACTTTTGAAACAAATAACCTTCCGAACAGCTTAAATGCGGTGTTGAAGAATTGAATTATCACGGGGAAGGCACATGAAGTCTAGTTCAGCTCTTGCTAAGCTAAAAGCAATTCTCTTAATTGACGTTTTAATAGTGGCCGCTGCGGCTGGAGTTTACTTTTACCTGCAAGCCCAAGGAATAATTGTTGGCCCAGTTAAAGACGCCGAGTTTGTAGTAACTGATCTCACAATAAACCCGCTTGAAGCAGAAATTTACGAGCCCGTCCTAATCTCCGTTAACGTAACAAACATAGGAGACATAGAAGGAGAATACGTTGCAAACCTTACAATCAACAATGTGATAGAGCAAAATGAAACGGTTCTGGTTTTAGATCACAATTCTACGATAGTAGCGTTCACGGTAATCAAAGAAACTGCGGGCAACTATACCGTTGAATTAGGTGGCTTAACTGGATTATTAACCACCAAGGTTCCGGCGGCCTCAGCCAGCACAATAGGGTTGTCTAAGCTGTCTGCTAGCCCATACGAGGCTTGGCCTACTGAAACATTGACAGCTAGCGTTACCGCCACCAACTTCGGAGATGAAACAGACAGCCTTTCATTGAGATTTCTGGTTGATGATTCCTTTGTAGAACGTAGAGTAATCGAGTTAGCTGCAGATGAAACCACAACAGTGGAATTCGAATTTAACGAAACAGCTGAAGGGAAGCATACTGTTATGGTGAACTCCTTATCTGCAACGTTCACGGTCGTTCCCGAAGGCTACCATACACTCTTAGTTGGTCGGTCTGGCGGTGGCTCTACACGTGTACCTTTCACCATAAACGGTGAGACTCAAGAAACTGGGTGGAACGCGCTCTTACCTGTGGGCGAATACACGCTTACAATGCCATCCCCCTTCAGTACTGACACTGCGGTTTTCGAGTTCGGGTACTGGAGCAATGGCGACACAAGTAGGACTACAACAGTAACCTTGGATAGACGCTTGGTTGTTGTAGCAACATACAATTTGATTAGTGGTTATGCGTGTTGTCCTTCTTTGTTTTATTGGAATGGTAGTGATTATGTGTATGTTACTGAGGTTTCTAATGCTGGCTGGTTGGGTTATATTGATTATATTGATGATGATGGGGAGATTGTGTTTGGCGGAGGCAACCCATGGGACACTATCAAGCTGGATGCAAACCAGGTAACAGTCAGAAACAGCGAGGACGGCGACTATTACGACGTTATCCTTCTGCAGAAGTGGGATGAAATCTTTTACTTGGATGCCGCTTACATGGTGGTTGTTGATCATCCTGCAGACGTGGATGTTTATTCCACGATGGTGAATTACATTAATCAGGCTTTTCCAAGCGAAATCTACACTGTAAGCAAAGACAACCTGCAGACTCCTGTTTCAGCCATTAATGAAAACGGCGAAGATGTCTTGTCTCAAATTTCCAGTTTGGATGGTGTTTTCACACCTGCAACTAACGGCGTTGATAGCCCATCATGGGATGATATTAACATTAACAGGTTAACGCTGGATTTGGGTGATTTGTCTGGTGCAGAGGAAATTCAGCTTGTAATAAATGGAATGGTTGATTGGGGTCCAGCTGAACCCTATTATGATTGGATAGACGGTTTCAAGTCGGCTTTCGCGGAGGGTCTTGTGCCTGCTGGTACACAGGTTAACCCACCCCCGTACATGGAGGTTATGGATGCAAGTGGCAACTGGGTGCGCGTACCAGATGACAGACAGTTGCCAACACCCGCTGATTACGTCGCTAGAAGTTTTGCTGTGGATCTGACGGGGCTTTTCCCAGATGACGTGACCGAATACAAGATTCGAATTAATAATTTCTGGAACGTAACTTTCGATTACATAGGAATAGACACAACCCCGCAAGCAGACATAACTGTTCAGAGGATTAACGGTGACGCTACTTTGACTCAGGCGTTTACTACTCCTTCATCTTCTACAGGCAACTTTACTAGGTATGGTGATGTGTCGGAGTTGTTGGTTGAGGATGATGACATGTATGTGATTGGAAGGCAGGGTGATCAGGTGTCTCTTCAGTTTTCTGTGGATGGTCTTGAGTCTCTTGAGGGTGGTATGGAGCGTGATTATTTCATGTTTGTGGCTTGTTGGTTTAAGGATCCTCCTGGTAATTGGGGTTACGGTTTTGATTTCGCTGTGGATTCGTTGCCTTTTCGCAGTATGAGTGGCTTTCCGTATCCTGACACCGAAAGCTATCCATATGATGATGCACACTTGCAGTATCTTCAGGAATATAATACTAGGTTAGTGGAGGTTTCAAGCCAACCGTTAACGATGGAGTTTTCCCTGATATCATGGGTGGCTGTAGTTATACTTCTAATAGCTGCTGTTGACTTAGGTGTTCTCGTCTTCTATAAGAAACGTGGCTCATGGCGTTCGCTGCTGCATATCAGGCAATAACTGTTCTGTATGCTTCGCCTTTGGAACAATCTCTTGTGTAAACGTTATTTGTGTAAACTTTAAATGTTACAGGTTCTATTTTCATCTCTAAAAACCTTGAGCTTTCAAACATGTTAGGGGTGCTTGAGCTTTCAAAGGGTTATTTCGGCGTGGGCGTCAGCAGTTTCTTAAAGTGTTTAATGCTCTGCAATTTAATGCCGCTTCTAGGCTTTGCTAAGGCGAAACAACGATGATGGAAATTATAGGCGAACTGCTGAAGTTAACGGTTCTTGCGGGGTTAGCGTTAGCAGGAGTACTCGTTATCCTCATATGGAAGAAAGGTCTGGCGACAAAAGTTACCTACCTGCGCTTTCTCGTTCAGGCAGTATCCATGGTTGCGGTTTTCTACTTGTTCACCTACCCTGTATGGCAGCTTATCGTGTTAATCGTTATTCTTGTTCTGCCTCTTTTTCTGGGACGGTTTTTCTGCGGTTGGATTTGCCCGTTTGCTTTAATTATGGACGCGATTACTCTAATCAGGAAAGCCGTTAAGGTGCGCTACCGGCTTCTACCCGATAAACTCAACAGGTTTCTGCATAACTTCCGATACGTGTTGTTTCTTGTCTTTTTGATAATACCTGTCGTGTTGTATCTGCTTGACCCTCCTTCATCGTTCGACACGTCTTTTCTTCTGGCTATGCTTCTGTCAGGTCCTTTTGAGCCCTTGAGAATTCTGGTTGGTCCGCTCATACCTTTAATTGTTCCGTGGGAGGGACCGCTGGCGATTAGCGGTGTGTACTTCAGTTATCCCTATGTTCAAGAAGTTATACTGTACTCTGAAGTGGTTTTCAGCGAGCTTATCGTTAATATTATCGCGTGGGTTTTCGTGGGGTTAACGTTTGTTGGTTCATTCTTTGTGAGGCGTATTTGGTGCCGGTTCTGTCCTACAGGAGTGTCGATTGCTGTTGTGAACCGGTTTAAGGGTTTTAAGTGGGCTCCTATGCTTCATATAGATAAGGATGAGGAGAAGTGCACTAAATGCGGGATTTGCAAGCGGGTTTGTCCAGTGCAGGTTACCGAGGTGTACGAACAGAAGGGTGGAAAAATTACCACTTCAATGTGCACGTTGTGTACGAGGTGCGTTGAAATGTGTCCTTACGAAGACTGTTTGAAATTGAAGATGGTTGGAAAAACCGTTTTCAAATCTCGAAACTGGTTGGAGCCATCAACAATTGAGTGAGGAAAAAATGGAAAGCCAAAGTAAAGAAAAAAGATACATGCCTGAACTCTCCCAGAAAGAAATTGACGAGTTGCGAAAGGCCATTACAGCTACTTCCCAGAGGGTAGTTGCTGAAAATATTGAGAAAATGAAGAAGGCAGACCCGAACCGTCCTGAGGCTATGAAGTATTTTGATGAGATAGCGGATTTTGCTAGGCGGGAAAAAGAAATTCGGGCTGCGAAACAGGAAGGCAAGAAGGTCATCGGTTACATGTGTCTGCATGCCCCTACAGAATTAATTTTGGCTGCGGATGCTATTCCTGTTCGTGTGAACTCGGGTTGGTATGATGCTTCTAAGCTTGGAGACCGAATTGTGCCTGTTGAAGTCTGCCCTGTGGTGCGGTCAACTATAGGCGCGAAAATGATTGCTTTGTCTCCCTATCTTGAGTTGAGTGACGCTTTGATAAGCGTGTTAACGTGTGATGGAATGACGAAGCTCGGGGAAATCTTGAGTGATTACACGCCTGTTTGGGCTATGACTGTTCCACGGGTTAAGGATTCCGAGCAGTCCATGCGTTTGTGGAACGAGGAACTTAAGGCTATGAAAACGCAAATTGAAACGTTAACTGGCAACAAAATTAAAGGGAAACAGTTGAAGTCCGCCATAGAGCGCACTCAAAAGGCGACAAAGGCTTTCCGCAGGCTACAGGACCTAAGGAAGGGACCTCCAGTAATTATGGGCAGAGATGCTATGCTGGTTAATCAAACGTACATGTGGGATGATATTGACCGGTGGACGGAGAAGACTGAAGCATTGTGTGACGAGCTTGAAAAAAGAGTAAGCCAGAAAAACTGGGCTTGCCCGCCGGATACTCCGCGGGTTATGGTTACTGGCACGCCTATGATATGGCCTGACAACTGGAAGGTTCCCACGCTGGTTGAAGAGGCTAATCCTCAAGGCATACTTGTGGCTGACGAGCTTTGTTCAAGTGAGCGGCTGTTGTATGACCCTGTGGGGGTGGATGAGTGGTCGATGAGCGACATGCTTAACGCTATAGGTGAAAGGTACTTGATGGCGTCCACATGTCCCTGCTTCACTTCTGAAGACGGTAACGAAGACCGCATCAACTGGTTGTTAAACAAAATTAGCGAGTGGAATATTCAAGGCGTGATTTATTATGTGGTTCGCGGTTGCATGCTCTACGCCATGGAGTACACGCGGGTCAAAAAAGTCTTGGACGGCAAGAGTATCCCAGTGTACTACTTGGACACTGAGTACACGCGGGAAGATGTGGGCCAAATGAAAACTAGGGTTGAAGCGTTCTTGGAAATGCTTTCGGCAAGGATTGACATATAGAGAGGCGTAGTTAATGATAACCGCTGGACTAGATTTAGGCACTCAAAGCGTAAAAGCTGTCATAGTGAAGGATGGCGAGGTAGTAGCCCGAAGTAAAGCTTTTTCTGGGTTTGACCCTGCGAAAGCGGCTGAAAAAGCTCTCGAAGCCGCGTTAAAAGAAGCCAACCTGTCGATGTCTGATGTGGGTCATGTTACTGCTACTGGTTCAGGCATGGACATGGCTGCTAACTCTAACAGTACCGTAAGCATGATGGGTGCAGATGCGAAAGCTGGGGTTCACCTGTTTCCGAACGCCCGAACAATTATTGACGTGGGCGCGGAGGAAGCGAGGGCAGTGAAGTGTGACGATAACGGGATTATGATGGATTTTGTTGTTAACGAGCGGTGTGCGGCTGGTGCTGGCGCGTTCATTGAAGCTATGGCGCGGGCTTTAGAGGTGAAGCTGGAGGATATGGGTCCGCTTTCGCTTAAGGCTGAACGTGCAAGTTCGATAAATGCTAGCTGCGTGATATTCGGCGAGTCGGATGTTGTTTCTCTGATTCACAAGCAAGAATCAAAGCCTGAGATTGCCCGAGCCATATTTGAAGCCATGGCTGACCGCGTCTCGTCTATGGTGCACAGGATAGGCGTTAACCCTGAGGTGCTGCTGGTGGGTGGTGTCGCAAAAGATGTCGGTTTCGTAACATCTCTAAAGAGGAAACTGGGCGTTGACATTTTAATACCCGAGTACCCAGAATATGTTGGGGCTTTAGGCGCGGCTCTCGTCGCCGTCAAACGCGCTAAAAAGGTGTAAAAAAGGATGAGTGAAACCCCACACAAAGAAGATGTTGAGTACTGGCGCTGGCAAGAATACCACAGGGTCTTTTCAGAGAAAAAGTGGAAAAACAAGGATATAATCACCGCAGGCGTTGACGTTGGCTCTGTTGGCTCAAAAGCCGCCATAATGCTTGACGGCGAGATTTACTCTTGGGGCGTGATGCGTACTGGGTCTAACAGTCCTGATAGCGCTAAGAAAGCTTTAAGCTGGGCGATGGAGGGCACTGGGCTTAGGGTTGAAGACCTCAAATACATTGTTGGCACAGGCTACGGTCGTGTAAACGTTCCAATGGCTAACAAAGCCATCACGGAAATCGCTTGCCACGCAAAGGGGGCAAATTACATTTGGGGTCCCAGCGTCAGAACCGTGCTGGATGTTGGTGGTCAAGACATAAAAGCCATTCGCTGCGACGAAACTGGCAGGGTAACCTCGTTTCTGATGAATGACAAGTGTGCGGCTGGAACGGGCAGAGGTATGGAAGTTTTTGCTGACCTGTTGCAAGTTCCCATCGAGAAAATTGGTGAGGTTTCGTTGAAAGTGGAGGAGGAGCCCCCGCCAGTAAGCTGCACCTGTGTGGCTTTCGCAAAAACCGAAGCCATGGGACTGCTGCGGAAAGGCTGGTCTAAAGAAAAAGTGTTAGCTGCCTACACACACGCGATGGCTATCCGAATGGGCAACCTCATCAAAAGAGTCGGACTTGAAAGAGAATTCGTCATTACTGGTGGACAATCAAAAAACATCGGTATCGTCTCAAGGATAGAAACGCAACTTGGCGTAAAATGCCTTCCAATGCCTGACTGGCGGGAAAACGGGTTAGACCCCATGATAGCTGGCGCTATCGGCGCGGCGCTTTTTGCTAAAGCGTTATATGAGAAACAGCAGAAAGCTTAACTAGTAACTGGGAAGGAGTGACCTGTTATCATCACTCATTATGGCTACACCGACGGGTCAGGTGAATACTACATTGTTATCGACGCTGCTAAATGCAACGGCTGCGGCGAATGCGTGAAAGTATGCCCGCAATCCGCCCTCGAACTCATATCCATGTTCATTGACTTGGACGACAAAACAGTAGCGGCGGTTACTGAGCAGCAACGAAAAAACATCAAATACGCCTGTTCACCATGCAAACCTGAAACTGGAAAAGCACCATGCGTGTTAGCCTGCAACGAAAAAGCTATCTGGTGCGTTTGGAACCCACGCTAAAAACACTGCTTTTGTTTTCATGTTTCTTTGCAGTTTTTCACTCGCTATTCATACTTCCTTTATATAAGGGGGCTATAGAAGAAAATCACGCGTCAGTCAGCCGCTATTTGCTTGTTTCTGAATAGTTTTCGCGTTTTTAATTCGTGTTTTATGGTGTTTTCCGTTGTTTTGTGTTTTTTTGTTGTGTTGTTGTGTTGTACAAAAAGGCAAGAAAAAAGGGTGAAATGCGAAAATAGATTAGGAAATTGTTTATGCGGCTGAAATCTCAATTTTTAGCCCTTATTCGTAATAAGTATGGTTGTGTATTCACAGGGATATGATTTGAGGATTCGCTACGTTTATTTATAGTAGACTATATTGAATAAACCGAAAGCTAAAGGGATGCAAACGATGTCGAAGAAACCGCAGTCAAAGGATGAAGCATTAGAGGCATTAGACTTCATAGTTAATGTTCTCAAGGAGCACGAGAAAGACTTAGACAGGCTGATAAACGAGTTAGGCACAGTCACCGACGCACTGGGCGAAACCGGCGAATTAAGCAGCAAAGTAGAGAAAGTAGAGGAAAGAATAAGCGGCTTACAAAACGAGATAACCGGATTGGTAAACTACCTGTCCAGTTCCCCCAAAGAAGCCCCAGTTCCCGCTCCCGAACAAAAAACTGAAAAGAAAATTGAGCAGAAAACAGAAGTTGCTCCAGCCCCCATAATGCATGGTCCACCAGTGATTCTGCGGTGCAAACAGTGGGAAGACTTCAAGACTCTAGCTTCCCAAGCCCAAACATTATCCTTCATGTACAAGGACGCAGAAAAAACTTTTCAGGCTGACGCATTAAAAGGCAATCAAATCGTAACGTACAGTGGAGAACTTCCCAAGTTGACGGCTCTTTTGAAGATGTGGCTGTCCAAGCAGCTTGAGGTTTCTGAACAAAAGATTTTGGAAGGCGTTTTAGCCATCGGTTAAGCGTTGCGTTTTGTTTACGTTTGATTCACAACCCTTATAAGTGTATTGTGTCTTAAGTCTTATGATGTGTTAGGAGGGCAATTCGAGGTTGAAGGCCGCATCCAGCAAGCCAATAGAATTTTTCCGTTCTCGAAGCCTTCTCCTTTCTCCTCGATGACGGATTGGCTGTTGGATCGCCAACAAACAATGACAACCGCCCCTCCCACACACAAAATTACACAACCCAAAAGCTGAAAAACCATGACACAAGAAAAAACGCTAAGCCACCAAGTCAACAAACAAATGACAAAATTCGAAAAAACAATGCAAGAACTCAACCTCCTAAAACAAGTCTCACAAGACCTCCGAAACTACAGAAAAATGATCAAACTCAAAAAATACGACTAAACCCTAAAGCGCTCAGAAACTGCACCCCTCCCTTTTAAATACACTAAACTTGAACCAATGCTTGCCAGCTTTCAGGTTCCCAGCGCATTTCCTCTTTTGCGGATATGTTTAACGCTTATATTTTCCTGTAAGCGAATAACATGTTGAGGAATTTCTGCAGATGGACCTTGCCATTGAAACCAGAGGCTTAACCAAAAAGTACGGTTCACTAACCGCCGTAAACAAGCTAGACTTGAAGGTTAAGCGGAACACAATTCACGGTTTCTTAGGTCCAAACGGAGCTGGAAAAACCACCACCATAAAAATCCTCGTAGGACTTCTAAAACCCAACGAAGGCACAGTTAAAGTTCTCGGACAAGAAATCCACGGAAGCAAAAACAACATCTTCACGCAGTGGTTCTACGAGCAAGCAGACTCACGTTTAAGCATAGGCTACATGCCTGAACTCCCCAAGTTCCCGAAACACCTGAAAGGCACAGAACTGTTGGACATTTACGGGCAAATGTACGGCATGACCCAGCAACAGCGGAAAGAGCAGATACCCAAACTTATCGAATTAGTAGGACTTAAAGGCAGAGAAAACGACCTCATAGGCAAATACAGCAAAGGCATGCAACAGCGCATAGGCATCGCACAGACGCTTCTGAACAACCCTGAACTCGTCATTTTAGACGAACCAAGCCTAGGTTTAGACCCTGTAGGCATGGTAGAAGTAAGAGAAGTCGTAAAAGAAATCGCAAAAGAAGGCAGAACAGTCCTCGTCTCCTCCCACCTGCTTTTTGAAGTCGAACAAATCTGCACACACGTCACAATAATCAACCGCGGCACCGCCTTGGTCTCAGACACTATCCAAAACGTTTCAGGACTAATTTCAGAACCTGCCATCCTCCGTGTGGAAGTCGCCAACATATCCGACAAAATCGTCAACGCCGTTAAGAAGTTACCTTTCGTTTCAAGCTTAGTACAGACAGGAAACACTTTACGAATTCAAATGGACACACATGAAGACGCACGGGTTCAAGTGTCTCAGGAAATTACGCAGTCAGGAGGAATCATTATCGGTATGAGCCAGAAAACGTCAAACCTTGAAGATGTTTTCGTGCGGCTCATCAGCAAAGACCAAGGAGGAAAACTGTAATGACCACAACCAGAACAAAAACTGGAAGACCTCACCCCAGCTGGTTCACCCGTTTCTGGGCAGTGGTAAGATACGAAATCCTCTGGAACATACGTAAGAAAAAATTCATAGGCTTAGTCATAGTCGCATTTGTCCTATCCACGATAATCTGGGCTTTGCCTATAGCTTCCAGCAACGCCACCGGACAACCCATAGAAGCAGACCCAGACTTCGCCGTCAACTTCAACATCCCCGGGATTGGCCTGTTACTATTTGCCCTTATAACCGCAATGAACAGTATATCAAGCGAATTCGAAAGCGGAACAATTGTTCCCCTGCTCACAAAACCCGTCTCAAGAACCATGGTTTTCCTAGGCAAGTTGCTAGCCACTTTCATCATAACTCTCTTGACATACACAATCCTCTTCACGTACGGAATTATTGGTGGCGCACTCGTCTACGGTCCCCAAAACAACCTCCACCTTGTACCGCTCGGACTCTTCGGAAACATACTCAGCACTTTCCTCTGGATAGCCATACTCCTAGCCGCTGGCGCACTCTCAAAAAGCACAATCATATCAACCCTAGTAGCCTTGGGCTTCTTCATAGGCTTATTATTCGCCGTACCAATAATATCCCTCTTCGCTGGCCCCTCACCAGCCCTAGCCTATATACCTGGAAGCGGCGCCTCTGGAACCATGCTCATCACGCAAGAACCAATAACCATAGGCACTGGAACAGACAACATCGGCGCTAACCTGATAAACTACGTGCTTTACCCCTCAGCCAACGTTGATTTCAACAAGACAAACATTGGGATTCAAGATGGTCAACCGACCATCACACAAGTATTTTCCTACTCAGAACCAATATCCTTAGTAGCATCAAGGTCTATTGTCACAGCAGTAGTGTACACAATCGTTTTCCTGTTTATCGCATGGATTGCGTTTAAATGGGCACAAATACTTGAATAACCCTTCTCAGCTTGAAAGGAAAATTCACGTCCTTTTCCCGTTTGTTTGCCTTTCCAAAAGACTGAAGTGTTTTAAAGTCTATATGTTTCGTGGAGGTGTAAAGTTTATGGTTGTGAAAATTATCCAGTTAATCGGCAGTTCGAAAGAGGGCTGGCAAGAGGCAACCCAGAACGCTATTGACGAAGCAGCTAGAACCATCAAAAACATCTGCAGCGTTCATGTGAAACGTTGCACTGCAAAAGTGAAAGACAACAAGATTGTGGAGTACCGCTCCGTCGTCAACATTGCTTTCGTGGTGTCCAGATAAAAACAACGTGCATTCAGCAACTGGTGCTCCCTTTTCTTATTCATTATGCACTTTTTCTACGGTCTCGGCTTCAGGATAGTGACTGCTGTCGCAGAAAGGCTTATTCTTAGATTTCCCGCAACGGCAAAGAGTAACCCTGTTGCGCACCCGATATGTTTTGCCGTCCGCAGATTCAACTGGAACTCCACCGCGCACCCAAATCGGGCCGCTCACGCCCATCGCAGGGTCTTCAATCAACCCGATGGACTTGGCGAATTTCGGCTCAATTATCTTTCCGGTTTGTTTTTCTAAAATCACGAGGCGACCTGAGGGGCAGTCGCATGTTTCTTCGATGGCTTTCTGCTTTTTTTCTGGATCGTCTGATGCTGGGACAAGGTTCCAGATTCCGCCAGCTCTGTGGCAAAAACGCGCTGAAGCACATAAGTCTTCGACATCCACTAGTTTTAACGTTGGGCCATCAATCTCTTTAGGATGGTTTAGGTATGCTTCTTCCCCTGCGGTTTCGGATCCATCAAAACCGACTTTGATGTGGGTTCCATCGCAGAATGGCTTGTTCTTAGAGTGTCCGCAGCGGCAAAGCGCGTATTTTTCTTGCGGCGCATACTTGGTGCTTGGCTGCCATTCAGTCGCGGTTCCCTCAGAATCTGCTATAATTACCTGTTTTTGCAGGGGAACTTTGCCTGAAACAAGATAGGGACCGTTTTTTCTTACCTTAATCTTAGCCGCGTTTTTCATCGGCTTTTTTTCGTTTTCTTTTTGTGGTTTCATGTTTGCTTGTCTTCTTGATAATTAAATTAGGTTGTTTGGTAGGGACGTTATCGAGTGGCTTTTTTGGTGGTTAATTGGTTTGATAGGGCTTCAAAGAATACGTCGATGCGGTCTCGTGTTCGCCCAAAATCCGCAATGGAGGTGATTGTAGTGACTGGTGTCTCTGCCCTGACTTTGCATCTTGTAGTTTTCTTGTCTACTGCCGCCACGTCGATTATGAGCATTGAAGGGTATGACATGAAGGCTCCTTTGGTTTTGGCTTTGAGGTGGTGTTTTGTGTCGTCAGTTTCTTCTATAGTCCATTCTAGGCTGGCGAGTGCCTTTGGGACAGCTGCCCACACCTTGTCTAAAGGGTAGTCGATTTCAACGGTTTCGTTCTCTTTCCTTAAATAAGCCATATCATACACTCCACTTGTTAAGGTGTCCTCCGCTTAAACAATGTATTCTTTATTTCAATGCAATTTGAAGCTTTGTTTCTTAAAAGATATTAAGGAGGGATGAAAGGTGAAAGCAAAGCCCCGTTAAGCCTTCCCTTTCTCCATTAATTTATGTTAATAGGAAATATCAAATAAAAACTGTATTTCGGTATCGCAATATATCAGACACCGTTTTAATTTGGCTTGATCTTTTTTTTGCTTAAGCAGGCGATGGCTAACGTCGAGACCATGAGAACAGCCATAGCTGCCACTTCGGGAAACTCGGGGATTACTTGATAATTACTGTACACGTTATTCAGTAGCGTAACAAATTCTGCTGTGGCTTTCTCGTTTCCAGCTTTGCTCGGGTGATTATCGCCAGTTGGATACTCCAATACGTTCGGGCTTGTGTCGTCGTCTCCATCGGTTTCATATTGGATGCCTCCGTTCCACCAGCGATGGTGATTGCCAGTTTCTAAGCCTAGGTCGTTGGTGTTTGAGTCTCCGCCATTCGTGGTTAACACGTTGTAAAAGTCAAATACGAAAACGTTGCCAACAGAATAGCCTGTCAGCCAGTCGTCGACGAGCCAATTGTTGAAGGCGCGTGCGTTATCCGCGTACGTTTCGGCTGTTAATGGCGGCGCTGTGACAACAATAAACAGCTTATCTGGTCGCGTCTTGAAGTACTCAAGCAAGTCAATGTATATTCCTTTGGCGTTTGCTACAGTGTGATATTGTGAACCACAGCTTTGTCCGCGCAGAGGGTTGTCTTCAATCTCCGGCACTGGATCGTTAACATCCCCCTTCAAAGCAGAGTTTGGATAGCAAGATTTGAACATGATGACTTCGTTTTCGCCGCTGACCTCTGTTGTCATCCGAGAATAAGAGGAATGCTGATCGCCTTCGGCATAAAGGGCGTCTAGGTATTCTGTGCTGTCGGGACCGCGGAACCACAGCCACCAATGTCCAATGTCTGTGCTGCTTCCTATGCTGTCAGGACCCCAGCCGTAGTTTGTGTCGCTTACATAGTAGTTGTTGTCTCGCAAGGCAATACCTAAACCGCCGTTGCTGTCGCTTAACCAGTTGGAGCCACATGAATGATGGATAAATATCAACCGAACCAGTTCTGCAGGCGGACTTACGGTCGCGCTAACCTCCGCGCAGATGCAGACAACAGTTAACATGAACAAAATAGCAGCAACGCTCAGTATTTGTTTGCGACTATGCATAACCACGACACCCATTCACCTTTCCGGCTATTTCACGCCAACAATATATTTGATTTATGAACTAACAGTTCATTTTACTTCAGATGCGAGCTTTCACAAAAGAAAATGTTATTCCTGAACACTCACCAGTTTCTAAAGACAACAAGTAAAGGTTATAAGAAATCTCTCCTAACGAAAGAACGAGGAAAAAACGTGAACATAAATTTCACAGCTTTGTTTTTCGCGGCTTCCGGGTTGATTGGCTATTTTCTCATATTGAACTATTTTCCAACTTTAACCTTTGAACGTCTATTGTTTCTAGTGAGTTTCGAGATTCCAGCAGTTTTTCTGTATTACTGGGATAGACGTCAGAAGCGGAAGCAAAGAACTGTAAACACTTAAACCCATTTTCTTCTGAAAAGGCATACGCAACTGAATCTAACTCTTGTAAGTTCAGATAGAAAAGCGGAATTTTCAAGACTATTACGTCGGAAAAGAATTATTAGCGTGGAATACCTTACTTTTTTGAGTGGATGTGGCGTTTGTATGGGCGATCTTGATGATTGTCCAAAGTGTGG
>CAZINA010000013.1:0-30635 GCA_964540545.1 uncultured Candidatus Bathyarchaeia archaeon | reverse complement strand
CTGAAAAGAGCCGAGTACGTACTGGACCACGGCGGAAGATACGTCATGGTGGACATTTTAACCTGCGGCTGGTCAGCGTTGCAAACACTACGCGACCAGAACTTCAAGCTGGTGATTCACGCGCACAGGGCAGGTCACGCCGCGTTCACCAAAAACCCGAAGCACGGCATAGCCATGAGAGCCATAGCCAAAGTCGCACGCATCATAGGCGTGGATCAGCTTCACGTGGGAACTATCGTGGGAAAAATGTCTGAAACAAAAAAGGAAGTACTTGAGAACATTGACGCCTTGAAGACCAAGATGGCTGGGTTGAAACCTGTTTTGCCGGTTGCGTCGGGTGGACTGCACCCCAAGCTGGTGCCGGCGTTGATGAAATATTTTGGAAGAGACTTCGTCATCCAAGCAGGCGGAGGCATCCACGGCCACACTGAGGGAACTTTTGCGGGAGCGACCGCCATGCGGCAAGCAGTCGACGCCACATTACAGGGAAAAACGTTGGAGGCGTACGCTGAAACTCACAAAGAACTCAAAGTAGCGTTGAACCTTTGGAAGGAATAAGCTAGTAAAAAGCAAAAGTCACCATCCGTTCTTAAACAATTCATTTTCCTGTTTTTTAGACGAAACAGCCTCGGAAAAGGATTCTTTTTGTTGGAAACAAACCAAACCTTTTTATATTTGAGTTGAGGGTGTTGGTATGTCACATTCATCATGTCACTAACGAAGCATCAAAAAAGGAGCTTTTTGGAAGCCATGAAAAATTTTGTGGCAGGAGAAAATACAAATAATGGAAATACAAGCATTCAAAGACTTTCCCCTAAGCAGGGAAGTCTTAAGAGGCATAGAGGAACTTGGATTTGAAACACTTTTTCCCATCCAAGCTCAAGCAATAATACCCTTGCTCGAAGGCAAAGACGTCATCGGGCAAGCACAAACGGGCACAGGAAAAACCGCCGCGTTCGGAGTGCCCATGGTTGAAAAGTTAAACCCTGAAAACAGAAAAGTTCAAGGCCTAATTTTAGTGCCAACACGCGAGTTAGCCGTGCAAGTAGCGAACAACATGAAACTGTTCGCAAAGTACGCAAAACTAAGGGTTTTGGCAGTCTACGGCGGAGAACCAATCCACCGACAAATAAGAGCACTAACACACGGTGTTCACATTGTTGTGGGCACACCAGGTCGCCTAATCGACCTGCTGAGGCGGGGTGCATTGAACCTGTATGCAGTGAAGACTGTAGTTCTTGACGAGGCAGACAGGATGCTGGACATGGGCTTCATCGAAGACATACAATACATTCTTGCGAAAACACCAAGAGACAGGCAGACAGCACTGTTTTCAGCGACCATAGATGATACAGTGATGAAAGTCTGCAACAGGTACATGAGAAACCCTGAAGAAATACTTGTAAGCAAAGACGAAATTGCGCTCACGCAGATGAAACAATATTACATGCTCGTGAACCCCCACGGCAAATTCGAAAAATTGTGCAACATTCTAGAGGAAAACCACGTCGGCAGAGCCATAATATTCTGTAAAACACGCAGAGGCACAAGCGCCATCACAGCTAAACTCCGAAGAAAAGGCTACAACGCCCAAGCACTTCACGCAGGCTTCACTCAAGCGCAAAGAGACCGAGTAACCAACGCCTTCCGACAAGGAAGACTCAAACTACTCGTTGCAACCGACGTCGCCGCAAGAGGCTTAGACATCGAGGGGATAACCCACATCATAAACTACGACGTACCATTAGAAGCACCAGTTTACTTCCACCGCATAGGCAGAACCGCCAGAATGGGAAACGAAGGCACAGCCATAACCCTCGTAAGCCACGGAGAACTCACATACTTCAACAACATCAAAGCCCTAACAAAAACAACAATAGACGAAATAGCCAACCATCAACAAGACGATTCACCCATCGTCAGCTTCTTCTAGACTACACATCAGAACAGGGCGACTACTTGGAATAGGCGAAAGAGCTTCTTTCGCTTTCTGAAGTAGACTCATAAGGCTTGCGCCGAAAACTTTTGCTGACACGTAGGAGCCCCGTAGTTTCGGTTGGTAACGTTCTACACTATTCTAAATCCGAATCCAGACATTAAACCGATTATTATTCCAATTAGAGCTTATTAAGGGTCTTTATTTGAATTTCCTAAGCTTTTTATGCCAATTAACCTAAAAGGGGACAGAGGCAGACACATTGGGCGACAAAAACCTGCCTCAACTTTGACACCCACCCAGTTTGGAACAAAAAAAGGGTGAAGTTGACAAGCGGCAAAGAACGAATGCATACCTCCAGTTTCGCTCGAGCGCCACGGTCAACTTCACCCAACCCCATACTCACAGGGTCTAAGCAGAGTCAGTCAAGATTAGTGCTGATATAGCAGATTTGTAGGCTTTCGGAAATGCTATAAGTGCCACTCAACCATTTTTCACTATGTCAGGAGCTTAACGTGATGGTTTACAACGAGTTACGAAAAGATTATCTGTTGAACCGCTGGGTTGTAATCGCCACTGAACGCAGCAGAAGACCCACAGACTTCGCCAAACAAAAAACCAAGTCAGGTCAAAACGGCGTCTGCCCCCTCTGCGTGGGAAACGAGCACATGACCCCGCCAGCCGTGATGCTCTACCTGAAACAGAACGGAGAAGTAAAAAAAGACCGAGACAAAAACGGTACACGCCCCCAGAACTGGCTTGTCCGCGTTATTCCAAATCTTTACCCAGCTTTCACTCCACCCAAAGACCCAGCAGACCAAACGCAGATAATAAAAAACGAAAACTTCGGTTGCGCCGTGGGGCATCATGAGGTTTTGGTTGAAACGCCTAATCACGACGGAGACCCAGCAGACGCTGAACTGCCACAGCTAACCCTTTTAATCAACGCGTACGTTGACAGGCTCCGCGAGTTATCAGCCAAACCTTATGTGCAGTATGTCTCGATTTTCCGCAACTACGGCAAAGAAGCAGGTGCCTCGCTTTTGCATGCCCACAGCCAGATGATCGCCACGCCCATCGTCCCGAGGATCCCCGCGGAAGAGATGGTGGCAAGCAAAAAATTCTATGACCAACACGAAAAATGCGTCTTCTGCAACATAATAGAGAAGGAAACGAAAGGGCCGCGTATGGTGCTTGACAACCAGCATTTCGTGGTTTTCTCTCCGTACGCTAGTGTGCACCCGCTAGAGTTTTGGATACTTCCCAAAAAACACGCTTCCACAATATTGGACTTAAGTGAAACCGAAATTGAAGCTTTCGCTGTAACATTGAAGAAAAGCCTGAAAGCCCTGAAAACGCTGGTGAATGATCCGCCTTACAATTACTGTTTTCACCTTTCCATAAACCCCGACGCTAAAAACTATTATCACTGGCACTTGGAAGTTTATCCGCGTTTGTCCATCTGGGCCGGGTTCGAAAAGAACACTGGCATGTTCATAAACACTATTAAGCCTGAAACTTCAGCGGCGGAACTAAGAAAAACCCTACAGGCTTAAGCCTGCAACACTTCTTTCTCGTATTTCGGTCTAATCCACACCACATCTTCAAGGTAAGCCCGCAAAGGCTCAGCCACACTCCACGCCTGGGCGACGCATCCTCTGGGTTCATGAGGCGGGTCACCATCAAAAACCTCGCTTATAGTACCCAAGCCTGCTTGGAAGGTTTGCTGAGTAAACAAGACCCTGAGGCGCTGCTTCAACTCGTAATCACTGCTAACCTGCGCCTTATGGCACGCAGTTATATATGGCCCAAGCAGCCAAGCCCAAACCGTGCCGTTATGGTAAGCTTGGTCTCTGCTTCGCCTGTCACCCACGTACATACCCTTATATCGCGAGTCGCTCCGTGCCAAGGTTCGCAGGCCATAAGGCGTCACCAATTCACGTTGAACCACATCCAATACCCGTTCGGCCCTGTCTTTGTCTAACAGCGTGAAGTCTAAAGCCGCCGCGATTATCTGGTTAGGTCTAAGTGTCGCGTCAACATCTGAAGCCGTCACTACATCGAATAAACAGCCGTTTTCGCGGTTCCAAAATTTCGCGTTAAAACTTTCCTGCGCTTCAAGAGCCATCTCCTCATACTTTTCGGCGAGACGTAACTCGTCAAACTTGTTCGCTAACAGCTGCATCGTTTTCAACGCGTTATACCACAAAGCCTGAATTTCCACTGCTTTTCCAGCTCGCGGCGTAACTCCTTCACCGTCCACTTCAGCATCCATCCAAGTAAGCTGTGGACCATGCGCAAGCAAGCCGTCACTGTCCAAGCGTATACCGAAGGCTGTGCCCTTCTGGTGTCTTTCAACAATTGCCTTCAGGTTTCCCCACAATCGCTGCTGAACGAACTTGAAGTCTCCTGTGTACTTCAGATACTGCAAAACGGCATTAACATACCACAACGTGGCGTCCACCGTGTTATACGCTGGTTCTCCAGACCTGTCCTGAATAAAATTAGGAATCAAGCCCAGTTTGCTGTGGCGCATGAAACCCAAAAGAATTTTCTTTGCTTCCTCGAACCTGCCAGTTGTAAGCAGCAAGCCCGGCAACGAAATGAAAGTGTCTCGTCCCCAAGTCTCAAACCAGAAGTAACCTGCCATAACGGATGTTCTGTCTCCTGTGCCCTTGGCTACGAAAGCAGCTGCAGCTAAAAGAATCCAGTTCAGCCAGTCGCTTGCTGGAACTCGAATGCGTGCTTCGTAAAACTGGGTTAACAGGTTCTCGTTTTCCCCAATTTCAGATGTGAGCTGCCCGTTAACATCGTATATCGTGCTTCCAACGGCACCCAAAATGTTATGGCACCTTTGATCGCTTTCGCTTGCCGCAGCGACCACCGCGAAATCTCTGTCCCTTTTATGAGGCACCACAACCTCGAAGTAACCAGGCTGGTAACAGTCATCCGTGCTGCTTTCACCTCGGCTGGCTTCCTCACAATAATACAAACGCTCTATCCATGCTGGTTTCTCGTTGAACCCGCCCATTGTGGAGCGCAGTGCAACTGTGGCTTTTGGATTGTTAAAGGTAAATTCGACATCTCCACCGTTTTGTTGTTGACTGAACTTCACGGGGTTACTCCACCTGTCGATGACAGAGTGAAAATGCCTGCAAGTAAGCAACGGGTAAACCCGGATTTTTGCTTCAGCCCTGCCTTGGTTCAGAACCTTGTATTTCACTACCACAGCGTTTTTTTCTTTAGGCATGAAAACAGTCTTTTGGACCTCAATATCCTGCACTTCGTAAACGAACCGTGGAAAAGAGTCTAAAGCGAACTCTTTTAGGTAAACGTGTCCTTGCGGGAAAATCTTGTCTTGGAACTCATTGGTGGCCAGCGGGTAACTGTTGCTTCCCACTGATACTTCTTCATCTAGCTTTGCGAGGCATACGGTGCGGTCGCCAGGCGGATGCAACGCGGCTACAAGTAAACCGTGATATTTTCTTGTGTTCACGCCTAATATGGTGCTGGAAGCGTAGCCGCCCAGCCCATTTGTCACCAGCCACTCGCTGCGGATGGCTTCGTCATAATGTCCAAACGCGTCTCGTTTTATGGTTATGGTCGGCAGTTTCATTTACGGCATCAGCTTGGCGATATTCTTATCGCGTGCTGCACAGAAATAGTTTGCTACTGGATTACACTTTGTTCTGAACAGGAGAAGGTGAGGCTTGGTGAGTTTAAGCTCGGTTAAGGTTTCAGCGTAGCCCATGCCCTTAGCGAAAACCAGTTCCGCGTCTTCATATACTTTCATGAACTCTTCGGAAACCTCTTTGGGTAATAGTCCAACAGCGTCGGTGCCAGTGGTCACTATCTTGTCTGCGAGTTTATCCATCCCTGAAGGCTCCACATCCTCCAAGGTGGCGTCGTTGAGCACTGGACCGCCCTTAACCACGTAAGTCACCTGCAACCCCATGTTTTTGAGTTGCTCAACCAGTAACGTGTCAAAAACGATTTCGCCAGCGTTATCAGCCAAATAAAGAACCCTTTTAGCTTTTTTAGCTAATTCGTAAGCCTTGTCCACGTCGTCCACAACCAAGTCTTTCGCGGCTTCTCTGAAGCTCTTGGTCAAAGTTCTGAAGGTGAACCTGTGACCTGGAATGTCGAACTCCAATATGTTACCCACTATGGCGCATAGGCATGCTTTTTTGAAGCGTTCCTGCTGGGTGTAGCCTTTCTCCACAAGTTTTTTCGCGTACGGAAAAAGTTTCACAGCTTTCTTATTGCTCATTTTTTTGCTTCGCTTGTAGGGGTCGTTACTGCCTGTTAGCTTTTTTATCAACCGGTCTCGTTTTGTGCCTATATCAGCGGGAACAGTGGTGGGTCTGAACTCCCTGTTCAGCAGTTTCATAACTTCTTTTACAGTTCGAAATCGCAACGCAGGGTTAGTTGTAGCATGATAAGTTTCTGCTGTTGCCCGCGCAAGCAGGCAAGCGGCGCATTCGGCTTCAACTTTCACGATAATCACACGTGCACTACTGCTTCGTTGCTTCAGCAAACTCACGCAGTATGCTATAAGGGTCTTTCGCTTTCACAAGGGCACTTGCAGCAAGTACACCTTGGGTTTTAAGCTTCAACGCTACCGCAACGTCTTCACCGCTGCTTATGCCTGCACCGCATAAAAGAAGCGCTTCAGAGTTAACTTCACGAACCAGTCGTATGGTCCTGCTAACTTCTCCAGGTTTAGCCTTGGAAACCGCAACGCCTGAACCGATAAGCTCGGGCGGCTCAATGGATATTATGTCAGGGTGCAAGTAGGCGACAGCTGCGCTTATAGGCGGGTTGCTTGTGCACACACAGCTAATAAGGTCTTTTTCAGCAGCCATGTTGACAACCGCGTCGATGTCCGCTAGTTTCATCTGTCTTTCTGAGTGGTTAATCAGCGTGCCAACTGCCCCTGCCGCTTTTACTGCGTCTGCTAGAACCTGCCCTGTGTGGCTGCCGGGGGTTATTGGGTCTATGTGCTGAGCGAAAACAGGAATCTCAACGGCTTCCGCCACGCGTGCGATGTCTGCACACTGAGGCGCCACTACAATGTAAGCTCCTGTTTCCTTGCTTACTTTTTCAGCTTGCTTTGCGAGGTCAACGGCTCTCTGACCTGTCGCTTCCAAGTATGTTTTAAAATTCACTATTATAATAGGCGTCTGAAGTTTTGACTTCAAAGGGATTATACACCGTGCTATGGTTAACACGAAGCATTAATATCGTTTGCCTTTCTCCGATTCTTTTTCTTCGTATTGCCAACGTATTAAACAGCAAAACGAGGACGCGTTACTGAAATCTAACACTCTACCAAAGCGGACCCCATACAAAACGAGTGATTCTTGAAGTTTATTTTTTCACGGGTGCACCTGTTTTCTTGTCGAGGTCTTCTGTTAGCATGCCTACTAACTGCCCATTTTTGACAACCGCGACCCGTTTCATTCCTTTACTATGCATCACCTTAAGGGCGTCTGCTATTGATTCACCGCTGTCGAGCATTATCAGTGGCGTGTATGTGAGGTCTTTCACCAACGTTTTTCCAGGGTCTTTTTGATTTTCAACTATTTCTTTCAAGAGGTCCCTGTCGTTTATCATGCCGATCGGTTTTCGGTTTTCGGTCACTATAATGGAGGTGACGGCTTTTTCGAGCATTGTATTAACAAGTTTCGCAACGGTTTCTGCGGTTGAGACTTCCACAGTGGGCATCTTCATGCCTGCCTGAGAACTTATATCCGAAATTTCCACGCCTCTTTTCCATGTGTCGTTTAGCATTTCGCTTACTCTTTCAGTTGAGCTGGGGTCATTAGAGTAAAAAGTGTCCGCCAAGTAGAAGCCAGATTCATTTATCATTTCGTTCAAAGACGGCTTCTTAAACATGAAGAGATGCTTGTCATCGACAACCATCATAGTCAGGTAGCTTATTGGAACATGTTTGACTTCGTAGTGAACCGAAAGTTTCTGCGCTGTTTCAAGATTATCCAAGTCTATTGAAGCCATAATTCGACATTTCAGACCTTTCTTACAGTATTTCCTGAAGGGGTTGTTCTTCAAAAGGTTGTTTATGCTTTGCGACGATGTGATGAACGTTATGTCTTTTTTTGCTGTTTCCAGAACTTTCGTGAGTTTTGCCCACGCTTCTTCAGGGTCTTTTATCACTACAGTCTCGCCCATAGGTATCCCAGTTTTCAACTCGTCGACTCGTCTTGCGATCTCGACTGCACTGTGCCACATTCTGCCGAAAAAGGTCTTAAGAATCGAAATGAACATTTTGTCGTTTATCCATAAGCCTTCGTCTTCTAGCTTCAGCACAGACGTTTTTTCCCCAACTGGCGCATACATAATGGCTTCTTCTTCATCTTTTATTAGGAAGCGCGGAAAAAAGCTGGAGCCTAGGTTCAGGTGACGGATATTAACATCCATGTTTCCATCTGAGAAAGTTTTGCTTATTCGCTCCAGAATCTTAAGGTTATCCTCTGAAACGTCAGCTACGATTTGAAATTTAACATGGCGTTTCTTAGCGGGATTGATGATTGCATCAAAAACGCCTGCAATGTCTTCTTGGATCAAACCTAGGCTAGTTGTTAAGATTAAAACTTCTTTTGCAGATTCTTCAATCATACTGCGCATTTTCGTGTGAATTTTCTTTTTCCCAGTAACTACGGAGAATTTCGCGACGGGGTAAGTGGATTCTGGCTTGCTTATGGCTTGCCAAGTAGACATGAGACTCTCTTTTTGTTCAATCAGATGGGTAACTTCACTTTTTTTAGAGTTAATGAATGCATCCAGCAGCGTTTCGAAAGGGACTATGGTGAATCGTGTTGGTCTTTCCAACGTTGCTTCTATGAAACCTTTTTCCTGAAGCTTCTTGAATGTACGGTATGCTTGCACTCTTTCCATTTTAAGTTTTTTTGCGACGTAACTTGTTGATTGAACGCCGCTTTTTGAAAGAAACATGTAGACTTGGATTTCCCTTTTTGACAAGCCTAGAACTTGGAGAAACTTCGTTATGTCTTTTTCACTCAACTTGAAGTTCCCCTTATAATAATTTTGATCGCGAGCGATAGTAAGATAGTAATTTTAGACATTTACATATATAAAATGTTGCCAAAACCGTAAAAACGTCAAGTTTTCCTCTTCGGTTCAAGCTTTTTTAGCGCCGTAAACAGACTTAAAGGTGTTTTAAACAATAGTACTGTAAAGGCGAAAGAGATGCCAAAGAAAAATGAAGACAGCCATCACTTTCTGCTTGAGAACATGATAAACGGGTATGCCTACCACAAAGTGATACTTGATGAAGACGAAAAACCCGTTGATTATGTCTTTCTTGAGGTAAACAAAGCTTTCGAACGCCTTACAGGGCTGAAAAGAGACGAGATAATTGGTAAAAAAGTTACAGAAGTACTTCCGGGGATAGAGAATGATCCTGCTGACTGGATAGGCGTTTATGGCATAGTGGCAATTACAGGGGAACCTGTCAAGTTTGAGAATTATGCACGGAACTTGGAAAAGTGGTTTTCCATTTACGCTTACAGTCCAAGAAAAGGGTATTTCGTGGCATTATTTGAAGATATTACAGTACTCAAAGAGTTGGAAACGTGTCTTTTCACCTCCGAAACTAAATACCGAAGGCTATACGAAACTAACAGAGATGGCATCGTACAAACAGACCGCACCGGATGCATAGTTGAATGCAACAAAGCGTATGCGGATATGCTTGGTTACTCAAAAGAAGAATTACTGGAACTCACTTACCAGCAATTGACACCTGAAAAATGGCGCCAGATGGAAAACGAAATAGTTAATCAAAGCTGGGAGAAATCGGATTACTCTCCTGTTTACGAGAAAGAGTTCGTGAGAAAAGACGGGACAGTTTTTCCAGCATCTGTCAGGGTTTTGGTAGTAAGTGACGAGAAGGGAAAGCCTCTTGAAATGTGGAGCGTAGTCCGTGATATTACCAGACGCAAACAAGCTGAAGAAGCGATAACAAAGGAAAAAAACGTGCTTAGAGCGATAATGGAAAACACAGGCACTATGCTTGCTTACCTCGACCTAGAATTCAACTTTGTCGCTGTAAACTCGGCGTACGCCAAGGGTTCAGGGCATACGGTTGAAGAACTGATTGGCAAAAACCATTTCGCTCTCTTTCCAAACGCGGAAAATCAAGCCATTTTTGAGCAAGTAAGAGACAATAGAAGAACGGTGATGTATCAGGATAAACCCTTCAACTATGCGGATCAACCAGAAAGGGGCGTAACTTATTGGACTTGGACTTTAGCTCCTGTAAAAGATGAAACAGGAAATGTGCAGGGACTTGTCCTTTCGTTAATAGAAACTACTCAAAGAAAAGAAATGGAGCAGGAGTTGCTTGAGACACTTGAAGTATCACAACAACGCGAATTGGAGATTTCAGCGCTTTTAAAAGCGTCTAAAGCAGTTTTATACAATCAAGAATTCCGGCATATCGCACGAGTAATATTTGACACTTGCAAAGAACTCGTCGGTGCAACTGCAGGTTACGTCGCCCTATTAAGCAAAAATGAAAAAGAAAACGATGTGCTGTTCCTGGATTCAGGAAATCTTCCCTGCACTGTTGACCCAAACCTCCCCATGCCTATTCGTGGACTACGCGGTGAAGCGTACAGAACTGGAGGAGTAGCGTATCATAACGATTTTACACACAGTAAATGGGCAAACTTGATGCCGAAAGGGCACGTGAAGCTCAAGAATGTTTTGCTCGCCCCCTTATTCATCGGCAAAAAAACCGTGGGCATAATAGGCCTCGCCAACAAGCCCGGCGGATTCACTGAACGTGACGCTAATATGGCGTTAGCCTTCGGGGAAATTGCGTCCATTGCGCTCATAAACAGTAGAATGTTGGAAACACTTGAAAAGAACGAGAAAATTTTGAAAGCATACACTGAAGACTTGGAGAAGCTAGTTGAAGAAGAAGCAAATAAGTTGAAGGGTACTGAACGGTTGGCGGCTATTGGTGAAACCGCGGGTATGGTGGGGCATGACATTCGAAATCCGTTGCAAACCATAACCAGCAGTGTTTACTTAGCAAAGGAAGAAGTGAAGTCCCTGCCTGCAAGCAGCGAAAAAGAAGGCTTGATTGAGAGTTTAGCAACAATCGAGGAGCAAGTATCGTACATAAACAAGGTCGTATTGGACCTGCAGGATTTCGTTAAACCGTTAAACCCGAAAATCGAAGAGACGGACCTGCACAAACTAGTTGAAGACTCATTTCTGAGTAGTGCTATACCCGAGAACATAAAGGTTTTAATCTTGATTGAAGAAGACTTACCGCGGTTAGTTGTGGACAGGTACTTAATCAAGCGCGTGCTCATAAACCTAATCACGAACGCTGTACAGGCAATGCCCGACGGCGGCACAATAACTGTAAAGGCCACTCAGAAAGACGGCGTGGCGCTCATAAGTGTGGAAGACACGGGATCAGGCATACCTGAAGAGAACAGGAATAAAATCTTCAAACCACTGTTCACCACGAAATCCAAAGGTCAGGGATTCGGCTTGTCTGTGTGCAAGCGGCTGGTAGAAGCCCATAAAGGCGGATCAATAACCTTTGAAAGCGCAGTTGGAAAAGGCAGCAAATTCACGATAAAAATTCCAATTAAGGTAAGGAGACCTAAGGGGTGGAAGCAAGTAGAACGATCCTCGTAGTTGACGATGACAAGTCGATACTGAGAACGTTCACTCGTATTCTTCAAAAAAACGGCTACAAAATTGACACGGCAGAAACAGGAAAAGAAGCCATGGAAAAAGCTGGAAACAAACATTACGAATTGGCTTTAGTGGATATAAGGCTACCAGACATGGATGGAACAGAACTGCTTGCGAAGATAAAGATGCAATTACAAGACACAATAAAAATCATGATCACAGGTTTTCCATCCCTGGAAAGCGGCGTCAAAGCACTTGACGAGGGAGCAGATGCATACTTGGTGAAACCAGTGAAACCGGAAGACCTGTTGATGCTCATCAAAGAAAAAATGAAAAGTAAAGAATAACCAAAAAAGAAGCAGACCGGACCTATTCTTTCTTCTCTTGGCAGGTGACGAAGTCTTTTATCATCTGGGCATGCTCAAACGCGAGAGGAGCAGGAACCTTGTCTAAGCTGAAAAGCTTGATTTCTTCGATTTCGCTTTCCTGCTTCTTGATTTCTCCGCTGAAAGTTTTCACAAGAAAACAGGCTGGGTAGTAGTCGTACTCTAATCCGTCTTGAACTCCTTGCTCATGGTACTCGCCTATCTTACGGACTATCTCGACGGTTAAGCCTGTTTCCTCTTTAACCTCCCTCACTATGGTTTGCTCAACCGTTTCTCCAGGGTCAACCCTTCCGCCCGGCAGAGCCCAATACCCCTTGAATGGAAGGGTGCGCCTTTTGATAAGCAAAATCCTGTCAGGTGGAAATGTTATTAAGGCGGTTGCTGTTCTGCCCGTATACTTCACTCTTGATTGCTCCTTAACGTAACTTGGCAGGTGAAAACGGTGCTGCGAAAGTTAAGAGGTTCGTTTTCTTGGTTTCAAGTGTAATCCGTTTTCTGGTGGCACAAAAACTGCTGCAGCAATTGTTGTTGTCCACAAGCCGTTCTTGTCACCTTTTGCCGATTGGGTTATGTTGTCTGTTTTAATGATCATGCCGCTGGTTTTGAAAATTTGTTTTCTCTCGTCCCACGCGGTTTCGGGGTTGAACTGGATGCCCATTGTTGTTGCAAGCATTGTCGCAGCTAAGTCTTCGGAGTAGTCTCCAGCGGCTTCGTCTGTTTGTCCGAAAGAGTGGTGCTCAGACAAGTAGCCGTACTGGTTGTTTCCTGAGGGAATAGCTACACCGATTGATGATGCAACCAGCCTGTTCGGTTCATTAGTTGCGTTTCGGGCTAAAACCACAAAGGTAATTTCGCCTGGATGCACCAGTGTTAAGCCCTGTTTTCTCGTAAGTAACTTGCATCCTGGCGGCACTATGCTTGAGACGTTCACCAAGTTGCAGTGGTGTATACCGGCGTCTCTCAGAGCCAATTCGAAGCTTTGAAGCTTCTCTTTGTGTTTACCAACGCCTTTTGTAAGGAAGAAGTATTTAGGTATCATCTGTCGTATCGACAATACGAATTGCAGAATGTGTTTATTAGCATTTTGCTTCCATAAGAATGATTACTGGGTAAGAGAAAAGAATAACATACCCCGAATGTAATTTGGTTTGAGGTTAAATGCCTGTGGCGCCCCATCAAAGCGTGTTCAAAGACGAGACAAAACTAGACATAAACTACGTTCCACGCCGTTTGCCTCACAGAGAAAAAGAGCACCGCTTACTGATGGAGTTTTTCAATTTCCTGCTAAAGTTTCCGGAAAAGATGACGCAGCGGGCAATAATTACAGGCGAAGTGGGCACTGGAAAAACAGCCCTTGCACAGCGTTTCGGGGCAGACATAACTCATGAAGCAAACAAGCGGGGCGTAAACTTCCGTTACGTGCATGTTAACTGCCGGGAGTACAGGGGCAAACTCTTCCTCATACTGCAACGTGCAGTTTCTGTTTTTCGCCCGAACTTTCCGAAGCGTGGCTACTCTGCAGAAGAGGCTTTGGAAACACTCATGCAAAGTTTAGACGAAGAAGACGCGTACATGGTCTTAGCCTTAGACGAGTTCGACACACTTATTGAGCAGGAAGGATCGGAAGCCGTCTACAAGCTGACTCGGCTGCAGGAAATGAGGCGGGGCAAGCCTCAGCGAATATCTCTTGTAAGTATTCTGCGAGACTTGAAGTCAATAGAAAGGTTAGATGACAGTGCAAGAAGCACGCTGCAACGGAACGTAATCAGGTTGGAGCGGTATCCAAAAGACCAGCTTGCAGACATATTGAACGACCGAGTTGCCATGGCGTTTGAGCCTTCAACGGTGCCTGAAGACGTGGTTGATCTTGTTTCTGAGTTGGCGGTTTCTGAGAGTGGGAACGCCCGTTTCGCTATTGAGCTTTTGTGGCGTGCTGGGAAATACGCTGACGCTGAAGACTTGGATGAGGTTGAGCCGGAGTGTGTACGGAAGGCTGTTTCCAGTATAATTCCAACCGTGCGGAGAAGCGAGTTGACTTCGCTGGGGTTTCATGAGAAACTGTTTCTGCTTGGTGCAGCTCGGGTTTTTAAGGGGAGCCAACGGACTTATGCTTCTCTTTCGGAGATTGAGGAGGGCTACGCGGTGGTCTGTGAAGAGTTCGGTGAGCAGCCGCACAGTCACACTCAGCTTTGGAAGTACGTTCAGTTTTTCTCCGCGTTAGGCATATTGAAAGCCAAGGTTGCGGCGACGGGTACTCGGGGCAGATCGACGCGTGTTTCTTTGCCTTCGGTTCCCGCTTACGAGTTGGAGAAAGAATTAAGTGCTTCTTTAGAAAAAAGGTGAGGGGGAAGAGTTATGGAGATAGAAGAGGTTTTTTCTTCTAAGCCTAGGATGAAAATTCTTAAACTTGTCGCGCGGTTGGGGGCTCTTAACGTTTCGGATATAGCGCGTAGAATTAACTTGAATTATTCGACGACGAATCAGCATTTGAAGCTGTTGGAGGCTGAGGGTATACTTCAGCAGAGGGTTTATGGAAGAATCCGCATGTACCGCTTCAACGACGGGGCTCCTAAAGCTATTGCGGTGCAAAAACTAATAGAAACTTGGGAGCAGGATAAATAAGCAGTAAAAACGTATCCAATCTTGGGAGGAAAATAATGTGGCTATGGTTGATGTTTCAGGCAAGGCGGAGGTCTTTCGGGAAGCAACCGCGACAGGAAAGATACGGTTGAAACCTGAAACCGTGAACTTGATTAGAGAAGAAAAAATCGCTAAGGGCAACCCGCTTTACACGGCGAAAATTGCAGGAGTACTTGCGGCTAAGAAAACAAGCGAGCTTGTTCCCCTGTGCCACCCGTTGCCTTTGACCAGCGTGAAAGTTGAAACCGGAATTGTGGAGAAAACCGCCGTGGAAGTCACAGTCACAGTTAAAACGAAAGCTCAGACTGGCGTGGAAATGGAAGCGTTAGCTGCTACCTCTGCGGCTTTGTTGACGATTTGGGACATGGTGAAGCAGTACGAGAAAGACGCGGCGGGACAGTACCCGAACACGGCAATTGAGAACATTCACGTTGTAAAGAAAATGAAGCAGGTGTAACAGGCGTGAGCGAGAGCACCAAAAAACACAAGGCATCTGCGCCTAAACAACTGAATTTTGCAGTTTTCGTTTGCAGCACTTCGCGGTATCAAGAGGCGCAGAAGGGCGAGAAAATAGCTGATGTTTCAGGCGACACCATTGAAGCTTTGCTTAGTAATGCTGGGCACAAGATGCTATCCAGAAAGGTAATCGCTGACGATAAGAGCATGATTCAAGAAGCTGTGCATAGCGTTTTGAGCTCCGCGGAGTTAGATGCTGCCATATTTTCAGGTGGCACAGGAATTGCCCCAAAAGACGTTACGATTGAAACGGTCACACCCTTTTTCGAGAAGACTCTTCCGGGTTTCGGGGAGATTTTCAGGCGTTTAAGCTACGATAAGATGGGTTCTGCGGCTGTTATGTCCCGCGCTGTGGCTGGCGTGGCGAAGGGCAAGGTGCTGTTTTGTATCCCAGGTTCCCCTGATGCTGTGCGAATTTCCGTAGAAAGGCTTATTTTGCCCGAAACGCCCCATATCGTTAGGCACGTACGGGAATAACGAATGGCTCTAATAGATAGCTGTGGGCGTCCGCTTCTAAACTTGAGAATATCGATAACTCAGCGATGCAACTTGCGTTGTGATTACTGCCACAAAGAAGGCGAAGAAATCACTTCGTGCTCAAGGGGCACAGCTGAAGAGATGACAGTTGACGAAATTGTTAGGGTCTCCAGAATCGCCATTGGTTTAGGCATTGCGAGAATTAAGCTGACGGGCGGAGAGCCTCTGATGCGGAAGGATCTTTGCGAAATAATCAGGGGAATAGCAACTATACCCGCTTTAAAGGATCTTTCAATGACAACTAACGGCACCATGCTCGGCTTCCAAGCCCAAAAACTGCATACGTGCGGGTTAAAACGTGTAAATATAAGTCTTCCAACTTTAAACCCTGAAATTTATCACAAGCTCACCAACGGCAAAATAGAAAACGCCATAGAAGGCATAAAAGCCGCTGTTACTGCGGGATTTAACCCTGTGAAACTTAACATGGTAATTTTAGCAGGCGTCAACGTTGATGCAGCAACTGAAATGATGGATTTCGCCAGGCAAACAGGCACCATACTACAGCTAATCGAGCTAGACCCAGTAAACGTTGACGACTCGTACTTTTCAGTGTACCACAAATTCTTGGACGAACACGAGATGATGCTTCGGCAGAAAGCCGTGAAAGTTGAAACCAGACGACTCATGCACAACCGCCACATATACCACCTGCCCGACGTGACAGTAGAAGTAGTGCATCCAAGCGAAAATGGCGAGTTTTGCGCCCACTGCACCAGACTCCGGGTGACAAGCGACGGAAAACTGAAGACCTGCCTTATGAGAAACGACAATCTAGTTGATGTTTTAACGCCCATGCACCAAGGTGCAAGCGATGAAGAACTGAAAAAGCTCTTTATGTGTGCGAACCAGCTAAGAGAACCCTATAACAAGAGCAAATAGAACGTTAGTACGCCCTTGTATTCCCATTTAGCCTCTATCGTTTACTATTGTCATTCTCTTTCTGTATGTGTCTGTAACATACAGGGGTACATAGAAAAGCGCCTAGTGCCGCTACCACAATTAGTGAGGATGGAACCAAGAATATTGGAAAATCTGGGACTGACCAAAAACTCGAATCCGTCATTTTAACAATGTCAACTTTTTCTATAACTTCATCGGTCACTGGATTAACGTACAAATGAGTACGGTTCAGCTCAACGAGCACGCCGGTTTTTTTATCAAAATAACAGTCGCCATAATCTAGAGTGCTGCTCCAGAAGACATGGTTTGTTTCTCTGTCACCGCTTGGGTAAGTCCTGCTTAAAGTCTCTTCCACTGTTAGCTCAACTGTCGAAAGTGTATCCCCCACCTCGAGATTGGCTACGCAGATAGGAACACCTAAATCGGAAAAGTTTAGGCTGCCTGCGTTATTGGGGTCTAAATCTGTTTTCAACTCAAACTTGTCAGTTTTGTTCTCAAAATGTACTGTGTAAACTTGGTAAATAACTGAACCCGAAACGTCAGTTACGTCAATTTGTACCCAATCAGTATTGTTTTGTTCAAACTCTGGCACGTTGATTACTGCATTTGGGTCGCTGGAAGTGAAGACCGCGTACATTTCATAGCAGAAATAATCGCCTTCAGCAACCCCAGGTGTGCAAGTCTCAGCCAGAGTCGCCTTTGCATTAATAATTAAGGAAAGACAAAGAATCAAGCTGGCAACCAGCAGTTTTTGTTTCACTTACTCATTCTTCCTCACATGTTTTTAAAGAAAAAGGGGGGTTGAATTCGGGACATTGAAGCTCACCGTTTTCTCAGAACCAATGCAGAACCAGCTACTGCGAGGATGAAGGCGGCTGGGTTCACTGCGCTTTTGTAAGTTGTTGCGACCATAAACGGATTCTGGATTGCGCCAAGTTGTCCAAGCAAGGAAACTTGGCTGAGGCTTGAGGCTTTTTCAACTTGAAACGTTTGGATACGATTGTTCTTGGTGTCGGCCACGTAGATGTTGCCCTCGTCGTCAACAGCAACGCCCTTGGGAGTGCGGAATTGCCCAGGTTCACTGCCTAGACTACCCCATGTTCCTATGAACTCACCTTCAGTACTGAACCTCTGAATACGGTGATTATAGTAGTCGCCTATGTAGACGTTTCCTGAGTTGTCTATAACCACGCCCTTAGGATTTTTGATTTCTCCGTTTCCATCGCCATAACTGCCCCACTGAGTTAAGTACTCACCGTCACCCGTAAACTTCTGAACACGGCAATTATGATAATCGCTTACGTAGACGTTCCCTTCATTGTCAATAGCAATACCGTGAGGATACTTGAATTGCCCAGCTTCAGAACCGTAACTGCCCCAACTGCTAACGAAAACACCGTCGGTGGTGAACTTCTGGATCCGATGATTAGCCGAGTCAGCCACGTAAGCGTAGCCTTCACTGTCAACCGCAACATCATAAGGATAGTACAATTGTCCATCGTCAGAACCGTAGCTGCCCCACTGAGTTAAGTACTCACCGTCACCCGTAAACTTCTGAATTCTATAATTGCAAGTGTCAGCTACGTAAACGTTCCCTGAGTCATCAACGTCAACGCCCATAGAAAAGTTTAGCAGTCCAGCGCCTGTGCCATAACCACCGAAAGCTCCCAAGAAAACGCCTTCCGTGGTGAACTTTTGAATGCGATGGTTGTAGCAGTCCGTGACGTAGACGTTTCCCGAGTTATCAACGACGACATCGTAAGGATTGTTAAATTGCCCATTGTCAGTTCCGTAACCGCCCCACTCAAGTTTGAAAACATATGTTTCACCATAGCCAAGCGCAACTGATCCAGCAAAGAATAACGAAGACAAAAGAACCAATCCCAGGATACCAATTAGTATTGAACACGGAACACGTTCTCCTCTTAAGACAGCGTAGCTTTTCGAAGACTTCTTCGCGGAAAGATTCATGCTGCATTCCCTCCTTAACATGCTCAATTCAGCCCCTTTTTCGATAAAAGCGTTTTTATCAAGGTTTCTTGACAAAACAACCCCGCAACACCCAGATTTTAGTCAAGATTTCTTGACAAACAGAGATTTCCAAGTCAAGGATTCTTGACAGGAGAAGCCTACACACCCATTTTTAGTCAAGATTTCTTGACAAACTACATATTTGCCGTCTATTAGGATCCTAATAGTTGTTGATTGCAGAAACTATAGAGGGGGTCTATCCCAAATCGGTTTCCTCAAGGTTTCTATTTAAAGAGGGGCTATAGACTTTTCCAAGCGTCATTATTAATGGAAAGCTATAGCTCAACTATTTTTGCTTCTCGTTTGGTCGTGTCCAGCAGCGCTATGGTTGCTTTGCCTGTTAAGTATCCGCATGCTTCTCCTGGGTTCACGATTAAGGTTTTTCCGTTCCTGCGTGACACGTTGGCGTGAGAGTGTCCGTGAACTACAGCGTCGAAGCCTCCGCAGTTAATCAACGCGTTTAAAAGTTCTGTTTCGTCTCCATGCAGCAAGGCGATTTTGAAGCCTTCAGCGTTGACTTCCGCAAACCTGCCTCTAACTTCGCAGTTAGTGCATTCATTGAACCTTTTTCGTAGGAATTCGTGGTCTCCGTCGTTGTTGCCAAAAACTCCTATGAGCGTTGTGTTCAATGCTTTAAATTTTGGGATGACGAAAGGTGAAATGTAGTCTCCTGCGTGGAGAACCAGTTCCACGTTCTCTTCGTTCAGTTTTTTCACGGCTTTCTCTACCATTGGCAGGTTGTCATGAGTATCCGAGATTATGCCTATCAACATTGTGTTCACTGGTTTCTGATTTTCTCGTTGGCGGGAATAAGGTTTTCTGTTCTGGGTTGAATGGAATAACGTTCTAGAAGATTTAAACAGAATATTCCAACACCGTAATATGCAGACTTACGAAACAGGACTTAAAATACTCTTCACCTAGCTCAATTATAGAAAAAAGTTCTAAAAGAGGAACCTAGAAGTGAACTCGTGGAAAAATGACACATCTAAAAGAAGAGACAAACTCAGCATCATGGCAGAGATTTTGGAAATCTCAAAAGAAGGAACTCTGAAAACTCAAATAATGTATAGGGCAAACCTAAGCTTCGCCCAACTCAACGACTACCTCAAGTTCATGTTGAAAACCGGTTTACTGAAAAAGTTCCGTGCCAACGGAAAAGACGTGTATGCCGCAACTGAAAAAGGAGTTGATTTCCTGCAACGACACTTCGAATTGACTGAACTGCTGACGGAAGAGGAAAACGGCAAAAACGGCGTGAAAATACCGCCTCATAACTTGTTTAAAAAGATTTAAAACTTTTTTTGAAGTAATCTAAATCGTATTTTTGCTATATGGTAAAATCCGTTTCAAACGGCGAAAGGCTAAATCTGGAAAAATTGGGTTTTGGCTAGTTTTCTTCTGTTTTGACGTATTTTCTGACTTTTTGTTTAAGTGTTGGGAATTCATCCAGCATGGCTTTGACAACTTGCCAGCGTAGGTCGTCTTTATCTCTGTAAGGTTTCATCGTGCCTCCCCAGCCTATTAACTCAAGTCTTATGACAACGGATTCAATATATAAACTTTCTTCTCACAATGAAACACCCACAAACAAACCCAAAACAAACCCTCGGAATATTATTTCCCTCGGAATACACTCTTTATTAACCAAAACCCACCGTCTCTTGAGAAGGGAGAAAGGCTTCAAGGCGATTCGCAGATGAAAAATCCAAAACGGTTCAGAGTAAACTATATAGCATTCGCTATACCACTAATTCTAGCTTTTCTCTCATGGCTGTACTTCCCAGCCATAGCCCAATGGATAATAACCAACGCGTTCGGCTACACCACAACAGAACAAGCCGCCAACCCAGCATGGTACTGGATAATCCGATTCTTCTACAGCTGGTACACATACGTAGCCATAGGCATCGCAGGCATCTGGGTAATAGCAGCCGCCTTTGCCAGAAAACAACACATAGAACCTAAACGCGGGTTTCACCCCATGGTCAGCTTCGTGGTCCCCGCCTACAACCAAGAAAAAAACGTCACACGCTGCGCAACCAGCCTATTCAAATGCGCAGAAAAATACGACGGCAACTGCGAAATCATCATAATAGACGACGGCAGCAGCGATTACACATACGAGGTAGCATGGTCTGCAGTGAAACTTGGACGACAAGATAATCCACGAGTACGCGGAAAAGTCGTGCGGCACTCCACAAATCTAGGCAAAATCGAAGCTTTAAGAACAGGAATCAACCGCGCTTTAGGAGGCTTAGTGGCAATTGTAGACGCCGATTCAGAATGGTCACCAGACACTCTGGCTAAACTCGTGGATTACAAGATGTCAAATGGAAAACGCGCGGTAACAGGCTACGCACACCCAAACGGTGAAGGAAGGGAGGAAAAAATAATCGTAAACCTGCAGAGGTTGGAGTATAGCCAAGGCTTAAGTGTAGGCCGCTGCGCACAAAGCTTAGGCAACAACGTGCTAGTGGTTTCCGGCGCCATAGGCGTTTATGACTCAGATTTGCTGCGTGAAGTTCTGACGGAACGAAACATTCGTTCAGTAACTGAGGACTTAGAAATCACTTTAGAGATGCATAAGAAAGATGCAAAAGTGGGTTACGTGAGTTCCGTTCAAAGTGCAACAGTGGTACCCATATGCTTAGGTGCGTTGTGGCGACAGCGGTTACGGTGGTTTACAGGGTGGTTGGATAACACGCTGGGAATTCATAGGGATTTAATGACTAAACGCTCATGGCTTACGACGTTAATGTGGTACTGCTACATTTTCGAGTACGGCGGTGCATTCGTGGACTTAGCTTCTGTGGCGGCGTTTCCGTTCTTATGGTGGTTTGCACCAGACCCCGTACTGTTCGGACTTAACTTACTGGTGTTCTTCCCATACGGCTTACTGATTGGTCTGGTAAGCCAAGCTATCGCACTGAAGTTCGCGTACGGCAGTTGCCAGTATCGCGCTTTGTTGCTCTACACGCCACTTTACCCGTTGCTACGGCTAATTAACGTGTTCGCGCGTTCGCGAAGCGTACTAAGCTATTTGACAGGGAACAACGGCAAATGGCATAAATAGAAAAGCAATTTTCCGCAAAAGCGTTTTTAAGGTTTGACGCCGTTTGGACTGAGGGTTAAAAACGGATGCCTATCAAAGCTGTTCTGTTTGACATGTTTGACACGCTGGTGTTAATTGAGAAAAACCACGCGTTCTACAGCCCTTCACTGAAACGGGCGCACAGTTTTCTGGTCAAGAACGGCGTGGATGTGGAATTCAGGGTTTTCAGGGACGCATACATCAAAGCGCGGGACGCGTTGTACGTGGAAGCGGATGCAAAACTGGAGGAGCCACATTTTAACTGCCGCATCTCGAACGCGCTGGAAAGCCTAGGCTACGTTGATGTGGAAAGCAAGGTTGTAGCGGGGGCAACAAACGAGTTTTGCGAGGGATTCATGGAGTACGTGTGCATTGACGAACACACTAAAAACGCCTTGGAAAAGCTGCATGACAAATACAAGCTTGGAATAGTCTCTAACTTTGCCATACCTGAATGTGTAGATAAACTGCTGGAGAAGCACGGCTTAACCCCGTTTTTTGATGTGGTTGTGGTATCTGGAGCCGTTAACAAACGCAAGCCCAGTCTAGAAATCTTCCAGAAAGCCCTGAAGAAGCTGGGCGTTAGCGCGGAGGACACGGTATTTGTGGGCGACACAGTTGACGCAGATGTTATAGGTGCAAAAGCCGCTGGCATGAAATCTATATTCATTGAGAGGCGCGTGCAAAAAGGCGCTGAACAAGCTTACCCAAACCAGACAATAAAAAGCCTAAGCGAACTGTTAGAGGCAATAAAAAACTGCTGAATACAAAGTAGATATCATTCCGAGTAGGCTACGCTGTTTTTACCGTCAACGCTTTGTATTAGGTTTGGAGTGGACAGGTCTATTCCATGTTCTCTACAAACGTCTAAAACTGTTCGTTTCAGGTTTGAATCAATAGTTGGAAGCATTCTTATTTGGCTGATGAAAACGTAGAGCGTGTATTCGACAGAAAAATTGTGCAGGTTGGTTATCCAGACGTATGGCTTCGGTTCTTTCAGCACGCCTTCAGCCTTAGCCGCTGCTTCCAGCAGTGCCGTTTCAACTTTTTCAGAGGGTACTTCGTAGCCAACAGTAATTGCGCAGTTTCTACGCACGATATTTTTTCTTCCATAGTTTTCTATTTCGGAAGTCAGAAGCTGCTGGTTTGGAACAGAAATCATAACGTTATCAAGAGTTTTCATTCGCGTATAAATCAAATCTATGGCTACGACATCTGCAAACTGTTCACCGAAAAGGATTCGGTCTCCTATTTTGAACGGCTTGCTAGTCATCACGATTATGCCGGCGATGGCGTTGCCGATAGTGTTCATTGACGCAAAACCGAGGATTGTTCCGCCCGCGAGAGCCATGAAACCAGCAACTAAACCCACATCAAATCCGAACTGAGCAACCACTAGACCTACAGCGATTAAACCAAACAACCATTTGAAAACCCTAGTTAAATTAACCGCAACATTCTCCTCAAGCTTCTGGCGTTCTTTGAGTTTAGTCAGCTCTTTGGTAAGAAGCTTGTAGACAGCATAAACCACCACGATACTTATAATGGAAAAAGCAAGACTCTGCCAATTCGCATAAAACCACTCACAACAACCAGCAAAGAAGTCATCAATTACAGACATGAACTTCCCATAATTAGTCTAAACTGTTTAGGCTTTAAATTTTCCCCTCATACTGGGGGGCAACTGCGTTCTAGCAGACCAGACAGATAGCCACAGTTACTTGCCTAACTTTTCTAGGTAGTCCAAGAATTCTTGCAGTTCTTCTTTATTCATGGAGGTTATCGATTTGCGTTCTGCTTTGATATACTTGCGAAGTGATTCTAGGCATTCTTTAGATTTCACGTTCCGCTTGACAGTTTGTATTTGGTCGCGTTCTATCTTTATTCTGTAAAGCGTTGCCAAAAAAGTTGCAAAAACAACCAGCGTATTACTAACTATAACGATTAATTCTAAACTCATCAGCCACACCTCATTTCATGCCAGTTACAACTCTATCTCTTCCAAGTTCCTTCTTAAGGCTTTCATTTTACACACGTTCTTGAATTAAACCCAACGCTCACTCAAACATTAAAGGCACCTTTTCTGATTTAATTTCATTTTCGAGCGAGAAAGATTTATGAAAGAAGAGTTAATCAAAACAAGCAAGACAGGGATAGCAGGGTATGAGCGTAGAAAAATTGAAGGTAAATGGTATTTTCTTTGATTTGGATGGTACCATTGTGGATTCGCGAGAAGCTTATTATGAGGCAGCGAGAATTGCGTTTCAGGCGCTGGGGCAAGAAATGCCGGAAAAAGAAGTGGTTCTGGAGATTACCCGAAAGCTTGAACGGAAGCAGCCAATCAAAGATGTCGTTAAAGGTGACTTACACGAGTTCCTAACTTCATACCTTAACGCTTACTACTCAATAACAACGAAGAAGACGAAACTTTTACCTAACGTTTCAACAACTCTGGAAACCCTTTCTGCAAAGGCAAAACTCGCGTTGGTAACCATGCGTGCTTTCCCGAAGGAAAACATCATAAAAGAACTAGAAGGCTTCAACATAGCGAAATACTTCAGTTACGTTGTGACCGCTTTGGACACGGATAACCCGAAGCCTTCACCTGAAGCATTAATAAAATGTGTAAAAGCTTTAGATGTTCAAATGTGCGACTGCGCCATCGTCGGCGACTCAATCTCTGATGTAAGAGCAGGAAAAGCCGCTGGCTCCAAAACCGTGGCTGTCCTGTCAGGTCTGTTCTCCCGCCAAGAACTCATGGAAGAGAATCCTGATTTAATCATAAAAGACGTTACGGCGCTTCCAAACTTCATTGAGTAAACGGCTTAGTTCATATATTGTTCATATTTCTGGGAACGGAATATTGCTAAAAACTGCCTAAAGCAGTTATATGACGAAAGAAAATAAAGTTTAATATAAACCTCCGACTGTAAGTAACATGGAGAGGGCTTTAGAGGGGGATTCGAATGAATTTCCTGGAAATAATGTTAGGGGAGAAACTTAAAGACGCGGATCCAGCCTTAGACGTGACGGGTTCGGACCGGAAAGTGTTGCAGGTAGTTTGCCAAGATTTCACAAACTTCCTGAAGTTCCACTGGAATCTTATAGGAAAAGAAGCAAGCCAATGTGAACTCGTGGAGAAGCTGGAGAAGCTTTTCAAAGAGAACCCTGCTGAGTTAGAGGAGTTCTTAACCGTCTGGACTGGCATATGGCTTAAAAAGTGGAAACAACGTGTCAAACTGCTTATCGGTCAGCAAAACGCGAATAAATGGCGCAAAGCTTCTAAAAACCTTCGTAACGCTGAGCCTCTGTGGAAAAAAGTTGAACGTAAACAGGAAATCCAAGAGGTTGTGGTGGCTACTCTGATAAAGAACGGGGAAATCTGCGGTACGGAGATCCTTTCGGAGAACCTTCTGAAAATGGAGTTGGGCGAGAAAAGCGTTAGACACCTCAAAGATAAAGAGAGACTATTCACTGTTGTGAACAACGCCTTAAGAAAAGCACGGGGAATGGCTCAAAGTCAAGGTCCGCTGATATTCGTCAAAATCGACAAAGGCTACTACGGCGCAACAAACTAGAAAATACAATTCTACTTTTCTGTTTTTCTATTCACGTTCTACGCTTACGGTAAAGTTTGCTGTAGAGAACACTAGGTTGCAAGAGCACGTTTTAATGTGGATAGAAAACGGTTTAGGCTATGCGTTGTCTTTGAAGCGTCTTCGTCTGCCATGAATATTTTCTTATGGTTGTAGATTCTCCGTATCCGCAGGCTGCGCATCTTTTTTTGCGCACGTGGTAAGCGCGTCTTCCGCAACGTCTACAGCGTATGTGCACGACTTTGCCTGAGCGTTTGCCCATTGATGGAGTGCCTTTACCCACTGGATGTCACCTAGGCGGAGGTGAGATAAGGACTACGTTGTCACCGCGGACGATTATAAGTCCCAGTTTCTTCGTGTTTTCGATGTTTGTAGTGTCGTCTGTTTCTTCTAAAACAAGGTTTAGGTGCTGGTCGAAACCCTTCAGTCGTCCACGCAGGCTTTTTCCGCCCTTCAAGCGGACGAGAACGATTTTACCCAAGTTCTGTTCAAGGATGTCAGTCGTCATTTCGCTCATTTCGAACACTCATGTACTTTTATGTCATGTACTACTTGAGCTTTTCACATTTAAACCTATCTAAGCAAGATGAAAAGTTTGCTGGACTGTATTGCTGTGTGGTGACTATAGCCCCCTTATTTAAAGGGCTGAGGAGTTATTCGACAAATGGTTTTGCTTTGATGTTTTACTTTTTTATTAAATTTTCTTATTTTTTACAGAAGAGTTATAAGCAGCATTCGGGCTTTTCAGGGAATATTCAGAAGGCGCAGCAAACGAAAACGGGACGTACTTATTTAAGTCAACATTACCTCAAAAGCTGGACTCTGGGAGGCTTATAGCTTTGGACTATGTTTTTCTTTTGATAGCTGTGACTTTTGCCTTTTCATTGGGGCTGGAACACGCTGGATTTGTATTCAGGACTATAGCTTCGGCAGTGGTTATGACGCCGATAATATTAATTGTGTTTCCATGGGCGTTATGCAGAGAAAAAGACGCCTTATGCAGCACCAGTAGTGACATTAAATCTTAAATGGAGGAAAAATATGTAATGGGACATTTCGCGATGGTTGGAATCTTGCTCATTTTGCTAGACTTCATCCCGCTTACCCTGGGTTTAGCTATATCTAAGGGTTCGTTTCAATCCAAGTTTATCAAAATAGCGCTTCCAATATGGCTCGTAATGCTGGTTATCGGAGTCATTTTAATCATATTCCCGTAAACTCAAATTCTAGAGTTGAAGATTAAGGCAAAAACTCAAAGTCTATTCTTAACTTTTTCTGGCTTATGACGACGAGCAGACAGTTTACTATTGTGTTAATTGCGGTCTACTTTGAAGATTGAATCCTTGTTATCAGATTTTCTTCAGAACTTCCTCTATTGCATGATAGTCGGGCTCTATTGCGGGGTCATCTGTTGTCCATGCATAACGGACTATACCGTTTCTGTCAACAACGAAAATGGAGCGCTTAGCAACTGTGTAACCTTTTATATCCGCAAAGTCAGAAGCCTCAATTCCGTATAATTTTATTACTTCGCGGTTATAATCGCTCAAAATAGGAAAAACCAGTTTGTTCTTTTCAGCGAAAGCCTTATTCGAAAACGGGTCGTTCACGCTTATTCCGATAATCTGAGCTTTCAAGTCGATTAGTCTTGCCATGGAATCCCTGAACGCGCACATTTCTTTTGTGCAAACTGAAGTGAAGGCGCTGACAAAAAAGGCTAATACAATAGTCTGACTTGAAAAATCTCTCAAGCTTCTGAGTTTTAGATTGGTGTCTGGCAAAGTGAAGTCGGGTGCTTTTTCTCCAACCTTTATTTGATTCGGCATTTTAAAAACGCTCAAAACCCAAATAATGAAAAGATTATTAATAAATAATCTGTTTCCTAAAATCTCACCAGTACAGATTCTCCTAAGCACTAATTCTTCACGGGAAAAATTCGTTTAACAACTAACTATTTAAGTTTGCACAGATTCATATTTTTCATGAGGATAATTGGAATCGAATAGCAGTTCTCTTATCTCGTATAATGTCTTAAAAAAGAGAATTATTGATTCGGGATTTTGCACGTTGTGTGGGGCATGTGAAGCGGCTTGCCCAACTAGCGCATTACATATACAAAAAGAAAAGGTACAACGTTTGCATGACTGCTCGGAAGATATAGATATATGTCCGATATGCTACGAGATATGTCCTCATTCTGAAGCTCTCTTGCTCAGAAGCCTAAGTTTCGTTGCAGATGCACCTGTCAAGAACGAAGCGTTGGGTTATTACCGAAAGATTGTGCTTGCCCAAGCCGTAGATCCAAAGCTGAGAGAACAAAGCCACGGTGGTGCTGTGGTCACGTCGCTCCTGAAATATGGAATCGAAACCAAGTTTTTTGACAGCGCAATAGTCTCTCAGACTGAACCTGAGAACCCCGCCAAGCCTAAGCCTGCGATAGCCTTAGTGCCTGATGACATACTTTCAGCGATAGGGAGCAAGTTTTTTCCCTCTTCTGTTGCCAAGGCTTATGGGCGAGCTGTTTACGGTCATGGAAAAACATCGATAGCTTTCGTGGGGGTTCCTTGTCATGTGCTTGCCCTCCGCAAGATGGAGGCGTGGCAACATAAGATTATTGACCATTTGAAGATAACAATTGGGCTCTTCTGTTTTGGAAGCTTTTCGCTGAGCCCCTTACTGGATTTCATAGAAGAGAAATACAAAATCAAGCCTTCAGACATCAAACGATTAAGGGTAGCTTCCAATTTTGAGGTTCACACCGGAAATGGTGTCACCCAAATTCCGATGCGTGAAGTTGAAAAACATATTCTGCCTAGCTGCCGCACATGCACGGACTTTGCTTCCGAGCTTGCGGACATATCAGTTGGAGGCGCCTATCCTCTGCCAGACTGGTCAACCGTTATAATTCGAACGAAGGCTGGAGAAGACTTCTTTTATAACGCAGTAGCAAACGGTGTCATCAACACGTGGGTCATTGAGCAGGAACCGAAAGTTTACGAGCGAATAGTGATGGCGGCGATGCAAAAGAGAAAAGCGGCTCTTAAGGAAGCTAAAGAAATGGAAGAGGTTTATGGCTATCTGCCAGTTCTGATGCTTAGAGAGACAGATGCTCTAGCTAAAATTAAGGTTGAAGATATAATGGCTAAGAACATCACAACCGTACCGAAAGATATGACGGTTAGACAATTCTTGGATTACGTGGCTATACATCATCATATAAGCTACCCAATTATAAATGAAAAAGGTGAACCTGTTGGGTGGGCGACCTTGGAAGAAGCATCAAGTGTTCCGAAAACCAAGAGAGACACCACGCTTATCAGTCAAATAGCACGGCGGAAACCTGTTGTCGTCTATACTGATGAAACTGCGCTGGACGCTTTCAAGAGAATGAGTGAAAACGAAACAGGGCGCGTACTCATTTTTGACAGGGCAAATCCCCGAAAACTTTTGGGTATAGTTACTAAAACAGACCTGATGCACACGTTGACAAAACAATGTTAAATTTTCATCTGAAATAAAGTGGTTCTTAATAGTAATAGCGAATGCTAATAAATCCCCGAAACAATAGTAACAATTGAAGCTTGTGAAGTGAAGAAAATGGGCAAGACTAGTAAAACTAAAAGGTATAGCTGTGTCAAGTGTGGAGAGCCTTTTGAAATTCACCCTCCAGACGACCTGCACACAACTGCCTCTAGGGTTGAAAAAGAATGCGAACAAAATGTTAAGATAGAATATGAATGTAAGAAGTGTGGTAATCTTAACACTATTTACTGGTGCCGTCGTGGTCGTCATCCTGACTGGTACGCTTAATTCTCCGCCAATGACGTTAATTCACAACATGTTACATAACCTGTTTTAGCGAAAGCCCATACTTGCTTGAGAAACAACAGTTAATCACCTTGAGCGGTCAGAATTGGAATAATCCTTGAAGAAGGCTTGTTCTCTCAAAACATGCATGAAGAAAAAATATTATTAGTTGATACAGCGTAATAACACACTAACGGTTTGTATATGAGCGACAAAAAAAATCATAGTGCAGGCGACACGAAAAGAGGCGGACCCAGCAATTTAACTATCGTGTTAATGGTGGGTATCGCAGTTTTGGCGGCTCTAGGCGTAATCTTTACACCAAGAAGCACAGAGTTTCTTCCCGTTTTCGACGACGTAATAACGACTTTGCTTAACGTAGCAACCGATATTCTCTACTTACTCGGCGGCGGACTAATATTCTTCGGTGTCCTCCTAATAACCGTACGATTCATTAAAATCAAACTGAGAGACCCGTACAAGCCGTCAGGCGTAAGCCGCTTCCTTTCAGGGTATTTGACTCTCAGTTTAGAGTTTTTCATTGGCGCCGAAATCATAAAGACTGTAGTGGTTAGAAACTATGAAGAGTTTTCCCTGCTTATCTTAGTAATCATCAGCAGAGGTCTCTTCAGCTTAATCCTCTACCTGGAAAGAAGATGGCATGGAACAGCAGAAACAGAATAACCCTCTGTCCTGAAGATTTTGTACTTTCTAAAGCTTTTCACAAGCTTTTTTTGCAAGTAAGCCATGCGTCAGGCTGAATTTGGTGGTTAAGATTTAAATCTAAGTGGTTCTTTTCATAGAGAATTAGCTCGGAGTCCTAATGACTACGAAAGAAAAAATCAATGAGAACCCTTTCAATTCCGATTACGAGGAAAAACTTCTTTTAGACGAGTTGATATCAACTCCGAGCAATAGTGAACACATATATATCTCACACAGCAATATGTCTACGCATATCCATGAAAAAACATGTCAAAAGAACGTTTGCAAAATAGCAACAGACGTCATTTGCGAGAAAAATGAAAAAAGTTTTAAGCAAAAACTGATGGTTAAAAAGAAAGTTAAGGGGGAGAGGATCACATGTTTGCTGAGGCGATAGTAGCATTCTTACTGATTTTATCTGCTGCGCTGTTCATCTATGCACTCGGTCGCCACGCCTCACCCAAACCCACCCAAAGCGAAAGCGAACGCGCAGAGTATGCTTGCGGAGAAAAAGCACCAATCCAGAGACTTAAAATCAACATAACATTGTACAGATACATCATATACTTCGCAATCTTTGACTCCTCAGTATTGCTGCTTGCTTTTTCCGCGCTTTCCGCGGAAGGAGTTAACGTAACTCTTCTAATTCTTTATCTTTTCATAATGTTGGCGTCGAGTCTAGTTCTTCTTGAAGGAGGCAAAGACCAATATGAGTAAACTCGCGACTTGGGCGCGGCTTAAGTCGCCTTGGGTTCTCCACTTCAACTCTGGCGCCTGCAACG
>CAZINA010000012.1:0-35142 GCA_964540545.1 uncultured Candidatus Bathyarchaeia archaeon | reverse complement strand
CATCCCATACAACAAACAACTCTGCCAACAAATCAACGACCAACAATACACATACTCCAAAAGCGGAAAACTCTCCTTCAACCACCCACCAAAAACACACGACGACCAACTCTGGGCATTAGCACTCGCCGTATACGCCGCAAAAACCCCGCAACAACCCAAACTCTGGATAATCCCCAAACGCCACAAACACACGCAAAGAGGCAACACAACATGACACGCAGACACGAACACCTCCGCATCCACAAGCTCAAACGCACCTACAACCAAAAAACAAACACGTTCACCTTCAACATAAGCTACGAAACCGCACCAGCAACCCCCACAAACCGCACAAAACAAGTCGCACAAGCATTCGGACTAGGCACAGACCAAACCCGAAAATTCACCCTCTACGACAACCTCAACCTCCACATAAAACCAACCGACATCGTCCTCATCACAGGCGACAGCGGATCAGGAAAAAGCACCCTCCTAAAAGCCCTCAAACAAGACCTAAACACAACAGCACAAGACACAAACAACCTAAACATAAACCCAAACACCCCAATCATCGACACCCTCACCGAAAACACCACACAAGCACTACAACTCCTCAGCAAAGTCGGCTTAAACGACGCATTCCTCTTCCTCCGAACATATAACCAACTCAGCGACGGACAAAAACACCGCTACCACACCGCAAAACTCACAGAAACACCAGCCCAATTCTGGATACTCGACGAATTCACCAGCACACTAGACCGCGACACCGCAAAAATCCTCGCCTACAACCTCCAAAAACTCGCACGCCAACAAGGAAAAGCCGTAATCGCAGCAACCACCCACACCGACCTACTCAAAGATTTAGCACCAAACGTACACGTACACAAACAATACGGAAAACAAATCACCATAAAATACCACCCCAAAGCACACGCAAAAAACTGCAGCCTAACACGGCAAACCCGCATAGAACAAGGCACATACCAAGACTACAAGCAACTCAGCCAATTCCACTACCGAACAAAACACTGCCCAGCACCACGAAAAACCTTCACCCTCAAACGCAAAAACCAAACCATCGGCGTAATCGTCTACAGCTACCCACCACCCATATGCTTCGGCAGAAGCAAAGTCTGGAAAGGCAACATAAAACAACTCCAAAAAGAAATCAGCACCATAAGCCGCATAGTAATCCACCCAAAATACCGCAGCATCGGCTTAGGCACAAAACTCGTCAAAAAAACCCTCCCACAAGCAGGAACCCCAAACGTCGAAACCGTCGCAGTCATGGCAAAATACAACCCCTTCTTCGAAAAAGCAGGCATGCAACCCATAACCGAAAGCAAACCCAACCCACACATAACCACCGCACTACAAAACCTAACCAACATAGGCTTCAACCCCACACTACTAACCAACACACAATACAACGAAAACATGATATCCACAATCGGATGCAAAAAAGTTACCGCAGTACTGGAAGAACTCTCCAAACGACACGCAGGTGTTCGACGACGCCTAGCAAGCATAAGCAACATTTACCCACGACACGAAGAGTTCATGACGAAAATCAACGAGTTCGACGCCGCAAGCTTGGCTTCAACACTTAAACGACTAAGCTTCATGACGCAAACTAAAGTTTACCTGTTCTGGAGAAAACAAACCTAAAGTTTTGCTTGGTTTTGCTTGCTTCGGTTCAATCTTTTCTTTTTCTACGCGAGTACAGGTACTCAATGAATGCTACAAAAAGCGACGATGAACCTGTACCCAATATAACAAGAGTTGCTGAGTCCAACATATTTCACTTCCATCATTGTTTTGATGCTGAAAGAACGTTGACTTATATAAACTCATTTGAGAACTTTTCATAATTCTTATGAAAAAACAAAAGCTTCCCACCATAAACTCTTCTAACAGTTTTGACGTTGCTTTGCAAAACATTTAAGCGTTGGACGCCATGTACTTTTGGAAGGTATCTGCTAGGGAGAAGGAAAATGAAGCCCCATGTTACCCTTGTGAATCCACCTGCACCAAGTGGATCCACTGGACATATGCCCTTCGCCCTGCTAGGTTTAGGATATTTAGGCGCTGTTCTAGAAAAAAACAAGTACCCAGTTGACGTAATTGACTGCCAAGTTCTCCAGCTTTCACTCGAAAATTTCCGAAGCGAAATTAGCAAGCGCCAACCAGACATAGTAGGATTAACATCAACCACACTCACATACCTCTCCGCATTAAAACTCGCAAAACTCACCAAAGAAGTACTACCTAAATGCCACATTTTCATTGGTGGTCCCCACGTTACATTCTGGGATAAAAAAGCACTGGAAGAATGCCCAGCATTAGACGCTATCATACGCAAAGAAGGTGAATACACATTGCTGGAACTCGTGCAAAAAGTTGAAGCAGGCAAAAACTTCCACGACGTATTAGGCGTAACATACAGGAAAGACGGAAAGACCGTTCGAAACCCAGATAGACCATACATTGAAGATCTAGATTCACTTCCTTTTCCAGCACGGCACCTTTGGCCCATGGATAAACTTCGAAAATTCGAGGATATACTATACTTGGCTGCAAGCAGAGGCTGTGTTTTCTGGTGCGAATTCTGCGCCACAGTTCGCATGCACGGACGAAAATTCCGTATGCGCAGCCCAAAAAACATTGTTGACGAGCTAGAGTTTCTCTACAAAACCTATGGGGTAACTAACTTTACGTTTTGCGATGACGCGTTCACTGTTGAGCCAGAAAGAACCAAAGAATTATGCAGGCTAATTTCAGAGCGGAAATTAAAGATAAAATGGAACTGTGGAACCCGCATCGACATGCTTACGAAACAACTTCTCCGTACAATGCGTGACGCAGGATGCATTTCCGTGTGGTCTGGAGTTGAATCAGGCACACAAAAAGTTTTAGACGCAATGCATAAAGGCATCACCACCGAACAAACGGTACGCGTTTACAGCTGGATAAGAGAGGCTGGGTTAAAACCTGTTCCTAACGTGATTCTCGGTTTTCCTGGAGAGACCAAAGAGTCTGCTTGGGAAACCATAAAATTCGTTGAGAAGATAAGCCCTGACGAAGTAGGCTTCTATAACATAGCCACGCCTTTCCCGGGAACCCCCCTGTATGACACAGTTAAGGAGAAAGGTTGGCTGAGAGTAACTGACTTCGACAAGTATGACACTGTGACGCCTATTTTTGAAACGCCCTGGTTAAGCATGAAGGAGCTAAAGAAGATTCGAGAAGAAGCTTTCCACCATTTCTATACTCGTCCCTCATACGTTGTTCGCATGTTCGGTAAGGGTTGGATGTACGGTTTTGCAGCGCTTAGAACAGCAGTGGCGCATCTTATTATGTCATTCAGATCCAAACTCAACCGTTCATAAAACAGGAATTAACGCGCCAACCTTCGGCTAAATTAAGATTGCTGAGAGGATTCCGCCAGCCAACCCTAAGACTATTGGGAATGGTAAGCCGGGGAAAATTCCTTTCTTTTCCAGCATTATAAGGGTGAGGAAGGAGCCTGCTAGAATGCCTATAAGTGAAGCGACGTATGGTAGCAGAGAGTTGTAATTCAGGAGTATGCTTCCGGAGAGCATGGAGTAGAAGACTAAGTCGCCTAGACCCATTTGCACATCTTTGAAAGAGTAGCTTAACCCTTGAAGTTGATCCAATCCTGAGTGCGCTATTTTACCTACTGGTCCATAGTAAACTGCAAACACGTCGTAAACCGCTAAGAAAATCAGAATCATTACTGCGCTGAAGAATGGGATGGCTGCGCTGAAGAACACGCCTAGTCCACCTCCTAACAACACTACTGCGAGGTTGCGGGCTTTGCTACCTAACTTGAAAATGGCGAGGTCTAATATGACGGTTACCAGTATGGAAAGAGGTATAACTAGGAAATCCCAGCTTGGTGCATAAGCAAAAATGGCTGATAAATAAACCAGTGACAATAGTAACGAAGCAGTTGTCAAAGCCACGGCGATTAGAGCAAATATGATTTTGCGGCTTTTCTTTTTGAGCAGGATATAGAAGACTGTAGCGCTCAAAGCGATGAGGATAACAAAGTAGAAGGCGTTGCCTAATGGGGCTGAAGGAGTGTCCTCAGAAAAAGGCGTGACTTCCATAGGCGGTAGCGGCTGAGCAATAAGCAGATAGGTGCAGCCGAGCCCAAACAGTAAACTCGCCAGTACTGGAACCAAATATACTATTTGAGCACTGAATTTTTGCGTCATGGTTTCCATCCTAACTTTTTGACGTTTATTTTTGCATGTAAGTGGCACTTGTCACAGAAATAGCTTTGTTTTATATCTGTGTCGGAAATCGAGTTAGAAAAATGAATAGCGCACGAGGACTCTGGACAGCCAATTCGCATAATTACGCCCTAAATCTCAAAGGTATCGCCCGTTTTCGGGGCAACAGCATCCAAGCCAAGCTCGGTTTCCGCCCACTTGGCGAACGTTTTACAGTTTTCTTCCTCGCCGTGAACAACAAACACTTTCGGTTTTCCACCCAGCTTTCGCAACGAATCCTTCAGTTCACTTGCTCCGCTGTGCGAGGAGAAATCGAAGTGTTCATAACGAGCTTTAACTTTACGTACCTTGCCGTCAATAGTGCAGACACCCTTCTCAAGTAGCTCCTTTCCAGGAGTTCCTGGGATTTGATAGCTTACTAAGAAAATCGCGTTGCTGGCTTTCTTAGCTATTTTTGACACGTAGAAGGCAGCTGGACCGCCTTTAAGCATGCCTGCAGTGGAGATGATTGCTTTGGGTGACCTGATGGCTTTTCGCCTGTCTCTCCACCCGTCAATCCAGTCAGTTGAACGCATAGCATTATTGAATAGTTTCGGGTCTCTCAGGAACTCCTTGTGGTTCAAAATTATTCTACTTGCTTCACGGGTCATGCCGTCTAAAACTACGGGGTACTCGAAACGGTGAGCAGCAAGGATGCACGCCATTTCTTGAGACCTGCCGACTCCGAAGGCTGGTATCAAAGCGATGCCGCCTTTCTCCACAACTTCGGTGACTGATTCCACGAAGCGTTTTTCGAGTTCTTTGCGGTCGGCGTGGTCTGCGTTTGCGTAGGTGCTTTCTATGACAATGGCGTCTAAGTCTTTGTAGTCCATTCTTGCTCCTGCTAGTAGTTGGCTGTCGGTGGTGTTGAAGTCGCTTGTATAAAGTAGCTTTTTGCCTTTGGCTTCGATTAGTACTTGGGCGCTTCCTGGTGTGTGTCCAGCATTTAAAAGTTTGAATTTCATGTCGCCGACTTTTTCTTGTACGCCGAAGTCTAGGTGTTTGTTGCTTTTCATCATGGTTTTTAGTTCTAGGTATTCGAAAGGTAGGTAGTATCCTGAAAGGTGAATGAAGTCTTTTATCAAAAGCTGTGATAAGTCGAGGTTCAGTCTGTTTGTGTATAATGGGGTTTTTCCGTCAATGTAGAATATGGGGAGTGCGCCTGAATGGTCAAGGTGGCTGTGGGTTAAGATTAGTGCGTCAACTTCTTTTGGTGGCACGTGCATGGGGAAACCTGGTTCATGGTCAAACATTACGCCGTAATCTAGCAGTGCTTGGGTTTTTTTGGTTTTAACGGATATGCTTATTCTGCCGACTTCGCGTGCTCCGCCTAGAAATCCAACTTGCATCAGTACCAATCCTTTAATTTTGACATCTAAGGAGATACCATGAAACTAACGTGCTCTTTTAAAAATGTATTGACCTTACGTTGAATGTGCAGAAACCATGCCTTTCTTTATTGCCTTGAGAATTTCGTCAACGTTTAAGTCTGCTTGGATTTCTGTGTAGACTGTTAATGGTTCTGAGGGGCTGTGTGCGTCGCTTCCTGCTGTGCCAGGTAGCTTCATGGATTTGGCGAGGTCGTGTGCCATCTTGTTTGCTTGTGGTGTAGATTCGCCGTTGATGACTTCGACGGCGTCAAACTTGTAGTTTCTAGCTGTGTCTCCCATGCCGTATTCGCGGTAGGGGTGTGCTACGACTGAGACGTAGTTGTTGTTTCTGGCGAAGTCTAAGACGTTTTTCGTGGTCCAAGGTTTGGGTGGTGTTTCTTGTGCGCCTAAAACTAGTATGTCTCCTTCTGGGGTGCTGATTTCTACGCCTGGAATTATCAGTATGTCAGGGTATGCTGTGGCGAGTTTTAGTGTTTCGTTGAGTCCGTTGGCTGTGTCGTGGTCGGTTACTGCTGCGGCTTTTATGGAGTTGTGTGCGTGAAGTTTTTCTACGAGAGCTTTAGGGGTTACTGTTGAATCGTCTGAATATGTGGTGTGGATGTGTAGGTCAGCTCTAATCAAGGTTATTCGCTCAGGTGTTTTCGCAGAATCATCTCTAAACGAGTTAAAATGTTTTTGCTTCCTTTCGCTTTGATGTTTACTGCTTCGAAAGGTATGTTTTTCTTTTGGCACGTTTTGTTGCATTGGGTTTTGACTTTGTTGCCCCATTGTTCTGGGTCGTGGAGCAGCACAACGGCTTCGTAAGGTTGTTGTTGGATGTATTCTGCTGTTTGGTTTGCTACGTAGTTGATGGTTTCTTGGTCAAGGGGAAGTGCAATCTCGTGTTGTGAGAGTGGGTAAATCTCGTCAAGTTCTAAGGGGATTACGCCGAATGGTGCAGCGTAGAAGCATATGTGGACTTTGCTTGCGAGTTCTTCGCCTAAGCGTTTGTTGACTTGTTTGATTCTGTTGTATCCGGGTGCTTTGTGGAAGGGTTTCTTTCGGGTTTGAGGTGACAACAGGAGAACGTGCTTGTTTTCAGGTGGACTGTATCTTTCTTGGATGCGTTTTTTGTAGTGGGTGACTTGCGGTCGTGCAAGACCAACATGACTGAAGAAGAATAATCCGCTTTTTTTGGCGGTTGGACTGTACTTTTCGATGAAATCCTCGTGGTTTTTCAGTTTTTTCAGGGCGGTGAACAGGGCTGGGTGTGCGTGGGTTCTCATTTCTACGTGTTCCCAGAGTCTTCCTTCTCTTATGGCTTGTTTTACGCGTTTCAGCTCTGCCATGCAAACGTAGAGGTTGTGTTCCGCCAGGAACGTTTCGCGTTCTTTCTGTGGTTTCGCTTTGACTTCTTGTGGTGTTGCAGTTGCGCATTTGGGGCATTGGCAGGGGAAGTAGTCGAGCTGGTTGAGTCGCCATGTGCCGTTTTCGGTCATGTAACGGTTTTGTCTGGCGTATAGTGCGTAAGCTGCGGAATCGAAAAGGTCGCAACCTAATGCAACTGCAAGCGAGAACATGAATGGGTGTCCTGCTCCGAAAAGGTGGAGTGGTCTTTCGGGTGGCAGGTGTTTTTTTGCGGTTAGTATCATGTCGGTTAGGACGTCGAAGCGGTAGTTTTCCATGACTTCGGTTGGGCTTCCTAGGGCGTGGATTTGGAAGGGTAGTTTGCTCGTTTCCTTGGCGGATTTTGCGACGAGGTCTAGGTGTCTTCCTCCTTGTACTGGTCCAACCCAAAGGATGTCATCTCGCGTTTTGGTTTTGAAGAATGCTTTTGCGCGTTTGAGGGTTTCTTTTACTGTTTGGGTGGCTTGTTCTTGTGTGATTTTCCAGCCTGTGGGAATGTCCAGTATGGTGGCGATATCGCTGTCGATTTGTTCTTGGTATTTTATGATTTCGGGTTGGTTTACTTCTACTTCGCCGTAAACGAGAATTTGGTATGCTCCTGAATCCGTCATGATTGCGCCGTTGAAGTCTAGGAATTTGTGTAGGCCTTGTGTTGTGGGTTTGTTTTCGAAGCGTTTTTTGAGTATGTACGCGTTTGTTATGACTGCTTCGAAACCGAAAGTGTCCTTGAGTTTTTGCGGGGGAACCAGTTGGATGCTGGGGTTTATGACTGGGAACAGGAGTGGAGTTTCCACTGTACCGCTCTTAGTTTTGAGCTTGCCGATTCTTCCAAGCAAGTCTTTATCTTTTATCTCGAAACTCATTAGCGAACCTAAACAAACAATTCTGCACGCTTATAAAAAACATTAGCTAATGTGGAAACGCTTTGTACTCTAGCGCTTGGAGAAGACTATAGCCCCCTTATATAAACTATAAATACTCCTGAACCGCGCCGTGTGTAGACCCCTCTATAGTTTCTGCATTGTATTTCTATTAGAATCCGAATAGGCTCCAAATATGATGGCTCGGCGTTTTGTGCCTTATAGAAGCTCAATTCTTCGATGAAAAATGAATAGACCGATCATAGGCAGTCAGAAATGAATATGAAGTTAAGAGTTTGGACGAATTTCAAAGGTACAGTTGCCGCTGTTACCGTAGTCTACTGCGCCATCGAATGTAATTATTAGTGTATAGTTCCCTGGATGCACTTGAACAAGGCTTCCGTTAAGGTGTGTTTTTTGGTCCCAAGGCATTAAACCTTCCTGATATCTTGTTTTTGTGCTAGGATCAAACATTGGTCCTGGTTTGACATACGTTATTTGTCCACCCCCAATACTAGCGACAAAAACACCATCCTTTTCTATTATGTAGGTCACTGAGTTCGGGTATGGAACGTTCCAATCATGGGAGTTGTTCACGTATATGATGAACTTGACTTCTTCGCCTTGCAGGTAAACCTGCTTGTCGGATGATACTTCGATGTCAACAGGGCCTGGACCATAACTGGTTTGACTCAAGAAAAAAGCGATAATTATTACTATAATCAACAAAAACGCTGTAGCCAAAACTAAATGAAACTTTCTAGACTTTTTTGCGAGGCCAGTCTGAGTAGCGCTACAGTTCAAAGCTCAACCACTTCAACCCAAATAACCTTTGGTTACAACATATTATATAAAAGACTCGTGATTTTAGTCCTTTTCTTTGCCATTAGAAGAAAACATTATGGTGCTACGGGCAGGATTCGAACCTGCGAACCCCTACGGGAAAGGATTTCCCATCGGGCGCCTGAAGTCAAAGCGTCGATCTTGAGTCCTTCACCTTTGACCTGGCTTGGTTACCGTAGCATGTTCAAGCCTAACAGAATTTAACGCTCTTTCTTATTAATCATTTCCCGCCGGCGGTGAACACGGGCTATTCTCGAATCAGAATTCCCCTGAAACCTACACCAAAAAAGTAAAAACGCCTCACACACGTATAACACAAGGAACACCCAATGCAAACGGATCACACAATATTCATCGCCAACAGCCAACAAATGCCCGAACTCGCAGACTCCAGCATCCACCTAATGGTAACCTCGCCGCCGTACCCCATGATAAAAATGTGGGACAGCCAATTCGCAGAAATAAACCCGCAAATCGCCACTCTATGGCAAAAACTCGAAGCAGACGGCACAGAAGAAACCGTAACTCAAATCTACGACGCCATGCACGAAACGCTCGCCAGAACATGGCGCGAAACCTACCGCGTGCTCGTAGACGGCGGCATAGCTTGCATAAACATAGGCGACGCCACACGCACCGTAAACAACAAGTTCCGCCTTTTTCCCAACCACTCACGCGTAATCGAACACTGCGAAAAAACAGGCTTCACCACCCTACCATATATCTTGTGGAAGAAACCCACCACAAAACCGAAATACAAAGGCAAAGGTGCATTCCTCGGCTCAGGCTTCCTACCGCCAAACGCCTATGTCACCCTAGACTGCGAATTCATACTCCTTTTCAGAAAAGGAAAACTTAGAAAATTCCCTCCAAAAGACCCCTGCCGATACGACAGCGCCTTCACAAAACAGCAACGCGACGAATGGTTCACGCAAATATGGGACGTGTTAGGCACATGCCAAACAACAAGTCAAAGCGAAAGAAGAACCGCCGCCTACCCAGATGAAATCGTTAACAGGCTCATCCGAATGTTCAGCGTAAAAGGCGACACCATACTCGACCCCTTCCTCGGCTCAGGCACAACCATTAAGATCGCAATACGCAACGAACGAAACAGCATAGGCTACGAAACAGACGAAACACTGCTACCCCTCATAAAAACGAAAATAAACTCCGAACCAGCAGCATGCAAACTCCAAATAACAAAACGCAGAGGCATTAAACCCTAAAAGGTCACAGTTGTCGTTTTCTAAACCAGAAAAACCTGTTACTCACCGATTTTAACCCGTAAGCCCCGTATTTATTCGCTATTTAGGTTTTGCGGGGCGCAACGCAACTCAAAAAAGTTATTAGGCTGTAGTAACTCTAAAAAAGTCAAGAAAGCCGTAGTTTGTGCGTATATACATAAAAAAGTTTATTAGTGAGCTATGAAGCATGTGTTTGTGCTCTTTAAAAAAGATAGTGGACCCTTTTTCGAGTTGGAAATTCCAACATCGGAGGAAACCGAAAGTTTGAGAAAAACCCGCACCCAACAAAAACCTATTCACATTCACAAATTTAATTTTGCGGGAGAATGGTAAAAGTGACTGAATTTCAAAAAGAAGACATACATATCTTGTTAAAAACGTTCTTCAACGAGAAAGGCCTAGTAAGGCAACACCTTGACTCTTACAACGAATTCATCGACCACGGCTTGCAGGAAGTAGTGGACGAAGTCAATGAGATTTCCATAGAAGTCCCTGAATCCCCATACAAAGTCAAACTTGGGCAAATCTGGGTTATAGACCCTCAATCCAGAATCACTGGACCATACGCCACAGAAGTAGACGGGACAAAACACGAAATCTACCCCATGGAAGGCAGACTCAGAAACTTGGCGTACGCAGCGCCAGTAGCCCTTGAAATGACGCCCGTAATAGACGGACGCGAACAAGACACCGAACTCGTCTTCATCGGAAACATCCCCGTTATGCTCAAGTCAAAACTCTGCTTTCTATCACAACTTTCAAAAGATGAACTTGTCGCCGCAGGAGAAGACCCAGACGACCCCGGCGGCTACTTCGTAGTCAACGGTTCTGAACGCGTCATAGTCGCGATGGAAGACCTCGCACCGAACCGCGTCATCGTAGACATAGACGAGAAAGGAACAAAACCTGTTTATCAGGCAAAAATATTTTCAACAACCGTTGGGTTCAGAGCAAGAATAGAGCTGAAATTGAAGTCAGACGGCGCCATCTACGTTACAATGCCTGGCGTTCCCACTGAAATCCCCTTCGTGGTTATAATGCGCGCGTTAAACCTTGAAAAAGACAAAGATATCGCTGAAGCAGTCTCCCTTGACAAGGACCTGCAAAGCGTGCTTGGCCCCTCATTCGAAAAAGCCATAGGCGTAGACACCCCCGCCGATGCCATGTTGTTCATCGGAAACCGCGTAGCCCACGGACAAGTAGAAGAGTACCGTCTGCAAAAAGCTGAAACAGCCCTCGATAAAAACTTCCTTCCACACATCGGCAGAACCAACAAGAACCGACAGGAAAAAGCCATTTTCCTAGGCGAAATGGCTTACCGCGTTATCCAGCTTAATCTTGGAAGAAGACAAACAGACGACAAAGACCACTTCAAAAACAAACGCCTTCGACTCGCAGGACCCCTCCTCGCTGACTTGTTCCGCGTTTCATTCAGAAACTTAACCCGCGACATAAAATACCAGCTTGAACGCATAGGAGTAAAAGGCCCCATAATAACTGTGTCCGCGGCAGTCCGCCCAGGCATAATCACTGAAAGGTTCCAGCATGCACTTGCAACTGGAAACTGGGGCAGAGGCCGAGTTGGCATAACCCAGCTTCTGGACCGAACAAACTACATTTCCACGCTAAGCCACCTGCGGAGACTCCAGTCACCATTAAGCAGAAGCCAACCTAACTTCGAAGCCAGAGACTTACACCCAACGCACTGGGGACGCTTATGCCCCAACGAAACCCCTGAAGGCTCTAACTGTGGTCTAGTCAAAAACCTAGCTTTATCCGCGTCAATTTCCGTGGGTGTAAACGCCGAGAAAATCAGGCAACTCTTTTTTGAAATGGGCACAGTTCCAGCTTACGAAGCTAACGCAGATTTAAGAACTTCTGGAGCAAAAGTTTTCGTTGACGGAAACATAATTGGATACTGCAATTCAGCTCCAGATATAGTTAACACTTTCAGAGAGAAAAGAAGAGCAGGCGAAATCTCAACTGAAGTTAACATAACTTACTTCTCGAAGAAGCAAACTGAAATGGAAGAGGTGCATGCTAACTGCGATGAAGGACGAGTTAGGCGGCCCCTCATAATCGTTGACAACGGCGTTCCAAAACTTCAGCCTGCACACTTGGAAAAAATAGGTCTTGGCGAATGGGGCTGGGAAGACCTCGTCAAAAACGGTTTAATTGAATACTTGGACGCTGAAGAAGAAGAAAACGCTTACGTAGCCGTATCACTCGAACAAGTTACTCCTGAACACACACACGTTGAAATTGCGACGTACACGATTCTAGGAATCTGCGCGTCAACCATACCCTTTCCAGAGCACAACCAGTCTCCGCGTAACTCATATCAAGCCGCTATGGCTAAACAGGCACTTGGAGTTTACGGAACAAACTTCCATCACCGCGTGGATTCAAGGTCACACATCCTGCATTACCCGCAAGTGCCCTTGGTTGAAACCGAACTTATGGAAATCATGGGTTACAAACAGCGACCTACAGGACAAAACTGCGTCGTTGCCGTGCTAAGCTTTGAAGGCTACAACATGGAAGACGCTTTAATCTTCAACAAAGCCTCAATCGAAAGAGGCTTAGCCCGCTCCACATTCTACAGGATATACGAAGCTGAATGTCGACAGTATTTAGGCGGGTTAAAAGACAAGTTCAAAGTTCCAGAACCTGGAACCCGCGGATATAGAGGAGAACAGTATTACAGGCTTCTTGAACCTGACGGCGTAATAAGCTTGGAGTCGACAGTTGTAGGCGGAGACGTTCTCATCGGAAGAATAAGCCCGCCACGGTTCCTTGAAGAATACAAAGAGTTCGAAGTCAAAGGCCCCTCTATGCGCGATACATCCACGGACATGCGCCCGTCAGAAACCGGCACCGTTGACGGAATCTTCATAACCGAGTCTGGAGAAGGAAGCAAACTCGTAAAAGTTAGAGTACGCGACCAGCGTGTTCCAGAGTTAGGCGACAAATTTGCCTCTCGCCACGGACAAAAAGGAGTCATAGGCTTAATAGTTCCACAGGAAAACATGCCCTTCACAGATGATGGCATTGTTCCTGACATAGTAATCAACCCTCACGCTATACCCTCAAGAATGACCATTGGTCAGTTCATCGAATCCCTTTCGGGAAAAGCTGCAGCTGCAAGAGGCAAACCAGCGGACGGCACCCCATTCTCCAATGAAGGACCCGACCGAATCAGGAAAGACCTCGTGAAGCTAGGATTCAGCCACACGGGAAGCGAAGTATTCTACAATGGCACGACAGGCGAAAAATTCGTTGCTGAAATCTTCGTTGGCATTGTTTACTACCAGAAACTGCATCACATGGTGGCTGATAAAATACATGCCAGAGCTCGAGGGCAAGTGCAGATGCTGACTCGGCAACCCACTGAAGGCCGAGCCCGAGGTGGAGGTCTAAGATTCGGAGAAATGGAACGTGACTGCCTCATAGGCCACGGCGCAGCTATGCTGCTGAGGGACAGGCTGCTGGAAGAATCCGACAAGTACACGCTGTACATTTGCGAGAACTGCGGTCGGATATCCTATTTCGACATGAAACAGCGAAAATACGTTTGTAAAATCTGTGATGAAAAAGCCAAGATTTCCCCTGTAATCGTGTCTTACGCTTTTAAGCTCTTGTTGCAGGAGCTTCAGAGTTTATGTATCACGCCAAAATTAACACTAAAGGAGAAAGCATAGAATGGCATCAGAAATATCAATTCACAAAGTTGTTGATGCAATCTCTTTCGGTTTGATTTCACCGCAAGACCTGCGTAAACAGTCAGTCGTTGAAATTCAAACCCCAGATACTTACGATGAAGACGGTGCGCCCATCACCGCTGGGTTAATGGATGGTCGATTAGGCACCTTGGAGCCCAGACAGAGATGCAAAACTTGCGGGAACACGGCAATCCGTTGCCCGGGACACTTTGGACATATTGAACTTGCCGTGCCTATAGTGCACATAGAATTCACGAAGATAATACATGAAATCTTGAAGGCAACCTGCCGCAGTTGTGGGCGGGTACTCTTGTCGGAAGAGAAAGTGAAACAAGTTCAAAAGAGACTTGACAGGTACAAGGAGCTTTTGGGCATAATCCCCGACTCAGTTTATAAGGCTCTTATGAAGGAGATTAAGGGTAAGCAATGTCCGTACTGTGCTGCTAACCAGTACAAAATCACTTTTGAGAAACCTACCAAGTTCATAGAGCAAACCGAAGCAGGCTCTGAACCGTTAACGCCCAGCATGATCAGGGAAAGATTGGAACGCGTTTCTAACGAGGACTTGGAACTTTTAGGATTCAACCCTAACGTGGCAAGGCCTGAATGGATGGTTCTACAGGTTTTGCCTGTGCCTCCAGTTTACGTTCGTCCCTCCATTACACTCGAGTCTGGAATCCGCTCGGAAGACGATTTAACTCACAAGCTTGTGGATATCATTCGAATTAACCAGCGGCTTAAGGAAAACATGGAAGCAGGCGCACCAACACTTATCATTCAAGACTTGTCTGAGCTTCTACAGTACCACGTAACCACTTACTTCAACAATGAAGCGTCAGGAATACCGCCAGCACGACACCGTTCAGGAAGAGCGTTGAAGACACTCTCGCAACGGTTGAAAGGAAAAGAAGGCCGGTTCAGAAGCAACCTTTCAGGTAAAAGAGTTGACTTCTCAGCACGCACAGTTATTTCTCCAGACCCTAACCTCGACATAAACGAAGTTGGCGTTCCAAGAGATGTTGCCATGCGCTTATCTGTTCCCGAAAAAGTAACCGAGTGGAACATTGAGGAAATGAAGCAACTGGTCATAAACGGTCCCGAACAATATCCAGGCGCACTTTATATCATTAGGCCAGATGGAAAACGTATACGACTTGAATTTGTAGTTGACAGAGAAAAAATCGCTGAAGCCGTAGAGCTCGGTTTTATTGTGGAGCGCCACCTTAAAAACGGCGACATCGCAATATTCAACCGCCAGCCGTCACTTCACCGCATGTCAATTATGGCGCATTATGTGCGCGTTTTACCCTACAAGACTTTTCGTCTGCACCTCTGTGTTTGTCCACCTTACAACGCGGACTTTGACGGAGACGAAATGAACCTTCACGTGCCTCAGAGCGAAGAAGCGCGAACAGAAGCTCTGTTGCTAATGCAAGTTCAAGACCAGATTTTATCGCCAAGGTTCGGAGGACCCATAATCGGAGCCATACGTGACTTCATCACGGGAGCCTACTACTTCACCAGACGAGAAAACCTTATGCCTAAAGAAGAGGTTACAAGAATACTCACAGCAACAGGTTACGTTGGGCCACTGCCAAAACCTCAAGTCAAAGCGCCTCAGCCTATGTGGTCGGGCAAACAGATTTTCAGTCTTTTCCTGCCGGAGACTTTGAACTACTCCTTGAAAGCGAACCTCTGCCAAGGTTGCAGCAAATGCGACGAGGAAGACTGCAAACACGACGCGTATGTAGTAATTAGAAACGGTGAGCTTGTTTCTGGCATAATAGACAGACGTTCTATAGGCTCTGAACAATCTGAAAGCCTTTTACACCGCATAATCAAGGACTACGGGACTAAAGCGGGACGTGAATTCTTGAACAAGATAACACGGATGTTGAAGCTGTTCATAACCATGCGCGGATTCAGTTACCCGTATGACCAGCTTGTTCTATCTTCTAGAGCTGAGAACAAAATCAAGAAATCAATGGATAAAATCCAGAAGAAAATTGACGAGCACATAGAGAACTACCGTAACGGAACTTTACCACGGCTACCTGGGCAAACACTTGAGGAGTCCTTTGAAATCTACGTTATGCATGAGCTTGCCCGCGCCAGAGATGAGGCAGGAAAAATTGCAGATCAAGATTTCACGATAGATAACTCAGGTATAGTTATGACTCGAACAGGTGCAAGAGGTTCAAGCCTTAACATTGGGCAAATGGTTGCTTGTGTAGGTCAGCAGTCAGTGCGTGGCAAACGAATAATGAGAGGTTACGTTGGAAGAGCTTTGCCGCATTTTGTTGACGGTGACCCCCGCCCGAGGGCAAGAGGTTTCGTTTACAATTCTTACCAGACTGGGTTGGACGCAATTGAATTCTTCTTCCACGCCATGGGCGGCAGAGAAGGATTGGTGGACACTGCAGTCAGAACACAACAAAGCGGTTATATGCAAAGAAGGCTTATCAACGCTTTGGAGCACATCCGCTTAGAATACGACGGCACTGTAAGAGATTCAGCAGGAGACATAATCCAGTTCAAGTACGGCGAGGACGGGGTTGACCCCGCTAAAAGCGACCACGGGCAAGCTGTGAACGTAAGCCGCCTCATCAGCCAGATAAAAATCGGAGAAGAAAAAGGCAAAGCCGCATCAGCAGATTACATTAAAAAACAGTTAAAGGCGGTTGAGGGGCAACTCACGCCTATACTTATGAGACAGCTTAAACAGAGTTTAGCCAAAGCCGGGCTCACAAAGAAAGGCGTCGGTAAAGCTGTAGCGCTTACAGCTGAGCAGTACAAGAAGGCGTTGATGGAGCCAGGCGAAGCTGTGGGTATAGTTGCCGCTCAGTCAATAGGTGAGCCGGGCACGCAGATGACTCTTAGAACTTTCCACTATGCAGGAGTCAAAGAGCAAAACGTAACCTTAGGCTTACCTCGTCTTATCGAGATAGTCGATGCCAGAAGAATTCCCTCAACTCCGATTATGACGATATACTTGACAGAGAAATACCGGAAAAGCAAAGAACGCACGGTGGAAATTGCACGCAACATAATTTACACGAATTTGGAAACTATTGCCTCAGCGATTTATGAGGATCCTGTGCGCGAAGAAATAATGGTTGAACTGAATAAGTCCATGATGGAAGACCGCGCGATCACCATGGATTACCTTAAAGCGCATTTGCAGATTCCGCATGCCACCGTGGAGTTGGATGGTGATACCGTACAGGTTATCCCTGAAAAAGTTGAAAACCTGAAGAAACTGCTTGGCAAAGTCCCAGATGTCCATGTTAAAGGTGTACCAGACATAAAGCGTGTTTTGGTTACTGAAGAACGCGGAGAATGGGTTATACGAACAGACGGGTCAAACTTGGGTATGGTCTTACAGGTTTCTGGCGTAGACACTTCACGGACAACAACAAACAACGTCCACGAGATAGCAACAACGCTTGGAATAGAAGCTGCAAGAAACGCCTTAACCAACGAGGCGAAAGGAGTCTTGGAAGACCAAGGCTTAGACGTAGACGTGCGCCACGTCATGCTTGTCGCAGATATGATGACCTCCACGGGTGGGGTGCAGCAGATAGGCAGGCACGGCATCAGCGGTAAGAAAGCAAGCGTGTTAGCTAGGGCAGCGTTTGAAATCACAGTCCCGAATATCGTTGAAGCAGCCGTCAAAGGCGAAAGCGACCCGTTGGAAGGTGTAACCGAAAACGTAATAGTCGGACAGTCTATTCCAATTGGCACGGGTTTGGTGGAGTTGTACATGTCCACTTTTGAAAAACAAGAAAAGACTGGAGGAAAAACTGAATCATGATTGACGTAGATAAAGCAATAACAACAGTTGTGAAAACTGGCAAGGTTTCTTTCGGAGCCAACACGGCTTTGCAAAACGCTAAAACTGGCAAGGCTAAGATGATTGTTTTAGCCGCTAACTGTCCAAAAAACATAAAAGAGCAAGTAGAATATTATGGTAATCTCTCTAAGGTTCCCGTTATGACGTATAAAGGCACTTCAATAGATTTGGCAGCGGTCTGCAACAAACTCTTTATTATTTCAGCATTAAGTATAAGAGAGACAGGCGACTCAGAAATTCTCAAGTTAACAGAAAACACTGAAAAAGAAACAACTGGAGGCAATGCATGAGCGGCATAAAAATCACGTGCGACGAAATGCGCTACATCGCTTTGTTTGAAAGCGTCAGCGGAGCCGGCGTCAAAGACTGCATAATCGACGAGGAACAGGGACGCGCAATATTCATAGTGAACAAAGGTCAAGTGGGCGTTGCCATAGGAAAAGGCGGCAGAAACATCCACACTCTTGAGAGAATGACTGGGAAAAAACATGAGATAATCGAGTACTCAGAAGACCCCGTGCAATTCATCAAGAACGCCCTGAAACCAGCAGCAGTCAGAGAAGTTCGCGTGTCTGAAAGAACCGACGGAAAGAAAATGGCAGTCGTGACGGTTAACCCGAAAGACAAAGGCGTCGCCATAGGTAAAAACGGCAAAAACGCCGAACGCCTACGCTTCTTAGCAAAACGATATTTCGACATTCAAAACGTCAGCATCACTTAGCCCCCTCACAACGAGGAAAGCTAAGCGATAAAGCGTGTGGATTATAGTCTCGCAAGGACCAATGCTCAACTAAACATAGTTTATTTTATGGCTTACTGTCTTCAATTTCGTTGTTTTCTTCATCTGTATATTCAGAAGGCAACGTTGTTTGTGCTTCACTTCTAAGTAGCAAATCAATCAAGGCTTTCTCGTCTACTTCCGCTCGGGTTCTCCAATCCAAATATAACAGGTCATTCTCGTCTTGCTGTAAATACCCATAGCGGATGTATCTGTCAAGGTTTAAGCCGACTTTCCAGCCTGGCAGCTTCTCGCCAAGTAGTTTTTCCACGTCTTTTCGTGGTGCTTGTCCCTTTTTGCTGATGATGTGTGCGATGGTTACGGCTAAGCCCGCTAAGTCGTCGATTCGCCAGCCTATCATTTTTGTTTCTTTCGGAGTTAAATCTCCCCGTAACGTGATGTAGAAGCGCGCTTTGTCCAGTTCTTCAATGGACGGCTTCTTCGTCGGTGTTTTTTCTTCTTCAAAAACGGTTTTAACCTGTAAATCCAGAGACTTCAAGTACTTGTCGAGGATGCCGAGGACTTTTGGGTAGTCTACGCCTAACGCTTTGTGCAGTTCCCAGCCTTTGACGCCGGGTTTCTGGTGTCGCCTGTAAAACAGCATGTGTGTTGCCCGCTTCATTTTGCTCGCGTAAACGCCTCTAGTTTTCTTTCTCAATCTAGCTCGCCCCTCTTCCATTTCTGCCAGTTGTTATGTGTAACCGCAATCGGGATGGAAATTGACTGTTGCGTGAGAATCTCCGTGTTAGGTTTCTCGAAGGGCTTGATGAAAATCAACTCTTCTAACGGGTGAATCTCCAAAGTCGCATAACCGTACGATATCAAGAAACTTGTAAGGAAGGCCCGTTCCACAGTCTCCTCGTAAGTTTCTGCCCCGATGAAATCCCAGTAGAGAATTTTGCCGTCGGCGGCTTTTTCTTTCACTGTCTCCTTCAGTTCTCGCCAGAATCCCTCAAGTTCGTCAGAGAAGAATTTGTCTCCGAGGACACGCTGCTTCACCAGCTCGTCTCGGCTGGTGGTTCCAATTGCCACTTCTTGGACATCAAGGTCTGGCCATCTTTCCTTAATCGGTACCAAGCCATCCCAGTACCGCATAGCTGCAGCGAGGCTGTTCATGCTGAGTTGCTCCATCTCAACCAGCGGGTGCCACGCTTTGAGGAACACGTTTATGATTTCTTCTTTGTTTGCCTGTGTGATTTTTTCTTCAAGAAGGAACGGGTCAGTGTAAAGTGATGTGGAGCAGTGTTTAACCCATTCGCTTTGAAGTTTAATAACTGACGCCAAATGGTGGATCGCCTCTGAATCCAAGTTAAGCTCTTCGGCTTCCTCCCACTGGGGAAAATATTCTTGTACAACTTTGATTACGCTGTCAACGTCAAGCAGAAACGGGTCCACGGTGCGGTTTTCTATAGCTGAGCACATTTCTATGATGCGCTGCAGTTTTTCTCTGCCGAATTTTTTCTGCTCTTTTTTGGACTGCACTATGCAACCTCTCGGACTATCGATTTGCCTTCAACGTTTTGCACTGTGACTATGTTCGCGTTCTGCTGAGCGAAGGTAATCTGGCTTGGCGTGATAACTATGTACTGCGCCGTGGTGTCCTTTATCATTGATAGGAGCATGTGAGCAATCGTTTCCCTGTTCTTTGGGTCCATATGAATGTCATACTCGTCCACAGCCCTAAACGGCGAACGCACATGCTGTTGCAACGCTAAAAGAAAACTCATAGTCGCCGTGGTTCTCTCTCCACCGCTTTGTGTGTAAGCATCCAGCGCCACGGGTCTTCCACCCTTGAAACCTACAAGAATCTCTAACCCCGCGGTTTCGATGTCATGACCATTCGCCAGCCGCACTTCACCCTTTGCTGAAGTTTGACCCATAATCTTCTGGTACTCCAAGTTCACGCGTTCCAACAGGCGCGTCATCACCGTCCGCCATGCTTGCAGCCTAGTTTTGACTTCTTCTAGGGTTTTCTCCCGGTTTTCCGCGACCAGCTGCGCCTTCTCCTTCAGCTCCAAGTAAAGCTTAGAGTAAGACTCGTACATGCGCTCTATATCTTCTGAAACGTCCGCGAGAGCCGCTAAATGGCCGTCAGCAACACGGATTTCGTCGAGAATATCCGCTACGCTTTTAATCACGGCGATTCGGGCACCTGACTGTTCTGCCTTAACAGTAACGTCGTTAAGGTTGGCTTCAGCATCTCTTATCGCGCGACCAATTTTTTTCAAGTCAGCTGTCACGTTTTCTCTGCGGAACTGCAGCAAGGCGAGTTGAACACGATTATCTAAAACGTTGTTAGTAACTTTTTCAGCTGCGTCTTCCACGCTTTGCATTTTAGTCTTGTTTTCTACTACTTTCTCGTTTATCTTTGACAGGTTCTGCCGCGAGTTCGCCAGCATCTCCTGCAGATTCTCTGTTCTAAACAGCTTAAACTGGCCTGAGTTTTTCTGGATTTCAGGCTCCAACGCCGTGGCTTCTTCAAGCAACTGCTGAACCATGGAGACAGTGACCTCGTTTTCAGCGATTCCACGTTCAAGGTTGAAACGCTCGTCTAGAACCGTTTTCATCGTTTCCTTCAGCGCTTCATGTTGGCTTTGCTGGTCTGTAAGTTGCCCCTTAGCCGTTTTTGTTTCCTCTTCGATTCGGTTCAGGTTTTCCTGTTTCTTTTCCCTGTCTGCCTGTAATCCCTTGAGTATGCCTTCACGGCGTTCCACTTCCGCCCACGCAAGCTCACGGCTCAGAAACCTGCGTTTCGTCTGCATCTGCTTTTTCTCTTGGTACTTTGCGTATTGTTCGCGCCAATAATTTAGCGTCTGCTCCGCGGACTCCAAAAGCTTGCCCACGGATTCTTCTTGGCTTAGAATGCGCGTTAGCTTGCGCTTGGCTTGTAGCACGTTTTCGCGGAACGGTTCTAAACCCACGGCGGCTTCTACCATGCGCAGTTTTTCCATGTTGGAGAGCACTGAGAACTGTTCCACCATGTTCTGGTGCATTATAATAAGCATGTTGTCAGGATCAACGCCGAACTTGCCTAATAGACGTTCAACGTCTTGTTTCGTGGCGGCGCGGTTCTCCAGTTCAAACCAGTACTTGCCGTCTCTCCGCAAGACACGGGTGAGGAAAAGCTGGTCTTTACTGTATCTTCGAACTGGGCGTTTGCCGCCTCGTTTGCTGTTGTCCAAAATGAGCGTAACGCGTGCTTTATCCTTGCCCCAACGTATCAAGTCACTTAGCTTTCTTGAGCGTTCCGTGTACGACTGACCCAGACCAACCGAAATGGCTAAGAGCAAGGAGGATTTTCCTGCGCCGTTGGGTCCGCCGATGACGTTCACGCCGGGCCTGAAGGGTACCCTAGCGTACTCGTAGCTCATGAAATTCTCCAAGATGACTTCCTGTATCAACATCGCAGATTTTTAGCCTCTGAATTAGCGTGCCTTAATAGGTGAAAAATCTATTATTTAACCAATTAGTACAAGTTTTTAGCATAATTGATGTGTTCTTGCATTTCATGCATGGTTTTCTTTTTCCTTTTGCTGAATAACTTATCCTTGGCATGTCTTATATGGAGCCGAAGTTGGCTTGTTTATTATCAGTTTTTCATTCTCCTTTAGTTTGGTGCCCAGAGATCCAGCGGAGCCATTTTTAGACGCACGTTTACTGCTTTAGTTAAACTTGAAATTGTTTGTAGCAAGCACCTCTTGTTACAAGCGTTTAAAGCTTTCGTGTAGCAACATTGCAAGCACAATTAAATAGGAGAAATATAGAAAATGGCAAATTTGAGACGAAAGGCTACGACAATCATTGGTTCACTTCTTCTAACATTGGCTATTGCAATTTCACTTGTTGCTTTACCAGCTAGTGGTCAGACCGTAGATAATACGTACACCACTTATGCATATATTGGTGCTACGCCCAACCCAGTTGGTGTCGGTCAAGACGTACTGTTGCACGCGGGCATCACTCAACAGCTCGGCTCTGCCGACGAAGGCTACGAAGATATTGAGATACTTATTGAGACGCCCAGCGGCGACGAAGAGACAATAACACTTGACAAGACTGACTCAACTGGCGGAACAGGATACATATACGTGCCCGAAGAAGAGGGCACATACGTACTCCAAACTCACTTCCCCGAGCAAACGCTCGAAGTAGCGAGTTTTTGGGGTCCACCGAGCACCAACAAGTATCTGGAAAGCTACAGCGACGAACTTGAACTGGTCGTACAAGCAGATCCCATCGAATACTATCCCGATCAACCGCTTCCAAGTGAATACTGGACACGCCCCATAGACTCGCAGCTCAGATCGTGGACTGCAGTTTCAGGAAACTGGTTATACATTGACTCCAACAGGGTAACTGAAGGTAACGATTACGCACCAGACTCTGCTCACATACTATGGTCAACACCTCTGCTCGTTGACGGAGGCCTCGCAGGAGGCACACTTGACGACGCCATATTCTACACTGGAGATGCATACGAAGGCAAATGGGGAAGCTCAATGATCCTCGCTGGAAAGCTTTACTACGCTGACAATCCATCACAAACTGGTTTGTCAAAAGTATGGCACTGTGTAGATCTGCACACTGGCGAAGAACTATGGGCAAAGACATTCCTAGACAACCAAACTATATCGTTTGGTCAAATATTCCAGTGGGAATCCTACAACGGCTACGGTTCATGGGCATACTTGTGGGTGGGCGCAGGCAGCAGTGCTTACGGAAGCTCAGCTTCTTCAACATGGACTGCGTTTGACGCTTACACTGGAGACTGGCGATGCACCATCACTGATGTACCCTCAGGCACCATCATACACGACGATACAAATGGCAACATCTACATACTAAAAATTGACTCAACAAACGGCTGGATGGCTCTATGGAACTGGAGCGCACTATTTTCTATGGAAGGCAGCTTCGGTCGTGTCATCAATGGAGCAACTATAAACGCTTCAGCAAACACTGAATCAGCTAACCGTGCATGGGCTTGGAACGTTACGAATTCAGATATCATTGGTTTGGCAGGCAGCGTCAAAGCAGCTTTTCTCGGTGACAAAGTCATCGGCGCAAACACCAACGACTTCGGCGGTAGCAGCACTGTTAACTACTGGGCCTTAAGCCTAGAAGAAGACGAAGAAGGCGAACTACTATACGAGGATTCTTACACGGCAGCTGACGAAAACGTAAGCTTATTGTGGTCAACCGCAAGTCAAGAAGACGACGTCTTCGTGCTGTCTACAAAAGAAACCCGCAAACACTACGGATTCGATAGCGACACAGGCGACTTGCTTTACACAACTGACTCAGAAACGTACTTGCAAATGTGGTACGGTTACACGTACATAAACCTCGGCGTTAACATTGCTTACAACAGACTATACTCAGCTGCCTACGGCGGAATAGTATACTGTTACAATGCCACAACAGGAGACTTACTATGGACCTACGAAGCAGAAGACCCCTACACCGAAATCCAATGGAGCAACTACTGGCCCCTCTGCATTCAATTCTTCGCAGACGAAAAAGTATACCTAGGACACCATGAACACTCAGTGACTACTCCCAGCTACCGTGGCGCACCCTACTTCGCTCTTAACGCAACAAGCGGAGAAGTAGTATGGTATGCAGAAGGCTTGTTCAAGCAGACCGTTTGGGGCGGCATGTCAGTCATCGGCGACAGCATCATTGCAACCATGGATACATACGACCTGCAAGTGTACGCTATAGGTAAAGGTCCAAGCGCTACCACTGTTAGTGCGCCAGACGCGAGCGTTGCTTTAGGTTCGTCTGTGGTGATCTCTGGTACTGTCATGGATGTGTCTCCGGGCACGACGAGCACTGACTTGACTCTGCGCTTCCCGAATGGTGTTCCAGCTGTCTCTGACGAAAGCATGAGCGACTGGATGCTATACGTGTATAAACAGTTTGAGCGTCCAGAAAACGCAACTGGCGTCGAAGTAGTCATAAACGTAATTGACTCAAACGGCAACGACTATGAAATCGGCAGAACAAACAGCACTGATACTGGCTACTACAGCTTTGTATATACACCTACGATCCCAGGCACGTTCAATGTCTACGTTACCTTCGAAGGCACCAACAGCTACTACGGTTCAAGCGCTGAAACCGCGTTCGTTATAGACGAAGCACCAGAAGCCACTGCAGCACCAACGGCGACGCCGCCACCAATGACTGACGCCTACGTGTTAGGTATAGGTGCCGGGTCAATAATTGCAATCGTAGCAATCGGACTAGTAATAATCCTAATGCTCAGAAAACGGTAAACGCATTAGCATCAAGCAAAACCAAGTTTCCCCCTTCTTTTTTCGGGGTTAAAATTTCATTGGCTCAAGGGGACGGGGCTGAGAGGGCTCTGGATGTAATGAATGATGGTCATGCAGTCGTAGATCTTCATTCTCTTTTCTCCTGAAAATCTGTCGTCCAGGGCTCCAGCAAACCAATTTTGCCCTTACAATCTTAAAACGATTAGGCAGTGTGCAGAGAGCTTGTTGTATTGTCACTTCAGGGTTGTGTGCCACTCGCAGTAGGGATCTCCATTTGCGATGCACTTCATTTTTTTGATCTTTGGTGTTATACTCATTACATGTTCGTAGATGCCGGATACGAAACCTTCTATGCAGCTACGGTAATTGGTGTTATTGCAGCCGAGTTCAGCGAAAAAATTGTTGTAGATTCTAAATGTTACCGCAGCCTTTTCAGCGTCGAATTCTACAATTTCAATTTTTCCCAAACCTGCGTCTGTAAATCTTTGAGTGAGCATCTTCAGAAACGTTGTTTTGTCAACCTTCGTTGCTTCAGGTCTTTTTTCGACAAAATTTTTCCCTGCTGCTTTGCCCGCCTCAAAAATGATTAATTCGGCGCCTGACTGGAAAATTTCCGAGAGCCTTTTACAGATTTCTGCGACTCTGGTTTGAGTGATTATTAGGCATCTTTCGCCTGTTAGCTTGTCTTTAATTACTCCTGTTTCTGAATCAAACTCGAACTGCATATCAAATCACGAACTGCTAGCTTTTGCTTCATATCATCTTTATCTTATTTATGCTTTTACAAAAAACAGCTGAATTACCTGTTTTGAACAGCCACGTATGTGTTAAGCAAAGTTTCATAAGCAGCCATTGTTACCATTTCAGAAGATGAGGTGTTACACACATGGTTGTTGCAGGGAAAATATTCAGGTTTGCGAAACAGTTGCCCGTGGCTGATGTAGCCGCGAAACTTGACGGTTACCACACAGAGGAAGCTTACGAAGAGGGCGACTACAACTTCACGCTTATAACGGAAGTAGCTGGGCTCCTGCCCAAGGAAAACGTGCTCAGCGGAATTTACTCACATGACTATGTTATGCACGTGTTCCACAGAGGCAAAACTGTGCCTTTGCCGCGCACCGTGGAGGCCCTTTTCAGCTTCACTCAAGTAGAAGACACAACTTTTCTGGCGATTGTGGAGAAAAAACGTGTTGCAAACTTCATAGCAAACAAGCTCAGCGAGATTCTTTTCGACAAGGTAGGCAGCATAGTTGAAGCCAGAATTCCGCCTGAAACCTTGCGGGATTTCCACTTGAAGAACCCCGAAGACACAAAAATAACGTTCTTTGACAACGTGGACATACCTAACGTTAACAAGCTTTCGCTTTACGGTCCCGACTTGATAAACGCGCAGCTCTTCGAAGACTACACTAAGCACGGAGATTTGTGGTACGTGGTTGCACGGTCAAAAGAAACAGGCTACGTAGTAGGTGTCACAAGAGACGCTTCAGTAACCATATTCAACTCGACAGACAAAAACAAATACATAGAATACATAAACAACGAAATATACCCCATAATTTTGGAATCTACTCCCTAATTTTTTACTTGCGTTTTCTAAACAGCTTTTTTTTCCATCCATTTCAGTAACGTACTCAAATCCTGTTTCTATCAGCTTGCCCGCCTCTTCTACGGTATCAGCAGCCTTAACATGAAATTCATCAGCCTCGCCGCCATGATAGATAGACGCTTCAAGATTGCAGTCAAAAAGGGGCGACAGACTTACATTTGTTGGATAATGATGTGAAATTTTGAGGAGCAAAAGAATTATTGCTGAACTATGAATTAATGCCAAAAATTTTAATCAAAATTGGTAGTAAAAGTTCAAATCTGAAAAGGCTGATACTGCTCTGAGGAGAGTGGGGTGAAAACTAAGTTCAACATCTTAGATGCTTCGGTTAAAGTCATTATTTTGGTTTCAGGATTACTGCTTCCGTTTTCTGAACAACATTCCTTTCGTCTATGACATTAACAGGTGAAACAAAGAACGTTAAGTTTATGCTCATAAACTGCAGAAAGAAAAAAGGGTTTGCTGGGGCTCTGGACATGAACTTAATGAAGAATGAAGATCTATGATGGTGGGATATGATCTTTCATTCCCTCTAGAGCCCTCTCAGCCCCTTTCTCCTATGCCGATGAGTGTAATAGCCATAGTTAATATCAGCGTTAAGGTCATTGCAGTTGTCTTTGTTTTGTGTTTTAGAAGTTGCATAACCTTTTCTCCCTTATTCTATGACGAAGCCTATGCAAAAAATTGTTAATATAATATTGCAGGTAGATGTTCTACCCACGACGAAAAAATTAAAAACCATTATCGTAAATGTTTATAGCTAGTATATGTCTGGATTCGGAGAGGCGCTTTTATTGGAACTTCGGAACCACGAAATTCAAACCCTGAACGAGTTGGGGCTCAGTGTTTTGCAGGCAAGAGCATACTTGGCTCTCATCCGTTTAGGCTCCGCCAAGGTTAAAACCATCGCCAAGTTTTCGAGTGTGGCTAGGTCAGACCTGTACCGAACTTTGACTAGTCTTCAAGAGCTGGGTTTAGTGGAGAAAGTTATTGCGGCGCCTCTTCAGTTCAGGGCAATCCCGTTGGATCAGGGGCTTCTTTTACTTTTGAAAAGCAGAACTAAAGAAGAGAAGAAGATAAGATCTAAAACACTGCAACTTATTCGTGAATTCAAAGCGAGCAGTAAGGCAGTATCTTCTGAAGCAGATGATTCCAAGTTTGTTTTGGTACCAAGTGGGAATTTGTTGCTGGAGAAAGTAAGCGCAGCCATTGCCCAGTCTCATATGCATATTGATCTTCTAGTTTCTTGGAAGCAGTTTTCACCTGGAATCAATGATGCCTTTACCGAAAGTGTAGATGATGCTTTGAGTAGAAACGTGAAGTTTAGATTAATTGTCGAAGCCACAGCGAAAGCTTCGGACACTAAGAGGCTGGCGCAGCTTTGCAAGAAAAAGCCTGACTGCCAGTTCAGGTTTATCCCTAAATCGCCCGACTACGTCTTCGGCGTATTTGATAAAAAAAGAGTGCTCCTTATTGTAGATCCAGAAGCGACCATGGCTGATTCTCCTGCCTTCTGGACGAACAATAAGAGTCTTGTCTCTTTAATTCATGATTACTTTGAAATGTTATGGTTCATTTCAAGCGAAAAACTGTATTTCGACCAGGCGGTCAGCAAGCCAAGCTTCGGAGACTTGAAGAATAAAAAAGTTATGCAGGCTCAGTCTTAACTGCTTTGCCCTTCAAAAGAACAGAAATGGTCTTGCTCCGATTCGCTGGTTGGTCTATGGTTAATTTTTTGTTGTTTTGCTGGTTGGTTTTGATATGGGACTTCCGTCGATGTAGGAGCACCGTATGCCGTATTTTCGTGCGCATTTCAGGCAAAGGGTGGGGTCGCAGAGGGTGGTGGACAGATATTTTTCGCCGCCGTCTGGGGCTATGGCGACCATGACGCCTTTGTCTATTTCCCCGGCTTTTTTTAGGGCTGTATGAAATATGGCGCCTGAACTGGGTCCGACGAATATGCCTTCTTGCAGGGCTAGTAGCCGGGCGGCTTCTTCTGCTTGTGTTGGATGTACCTTGTGGATTTCGTCCACCTGCGCCTTTTTCCAGATGGCGGGAACGTACTGGGTTTTAAGGTTTTTTAAGCCTTGTATGACTGTGCCTTTTTCGGGTTCTGCCGCGATGATTTGGATGTCTGGGTTGTGTTCTTTCAGCCGTTTGGAGACGCCCATGAGGGTGCCTGTGGTGCCGATTCCTGCTACGAAATGGGTTACTTTTCCGTTTGTGTCCCGCAGGATTTCTTCGGCTGTGGTTTCATAATGTGCGAGTACGTTGGCTTGGTTTGCGAACTGGTTGGGCTGGAAGTACTTGTCTGGGCTTTGGTTTGCTATACTGCGTGCCAGATCTTCTGCGCCGTCCATGCCTTTAGCGGCTTCGCTTAAGATGATTTTTGCGCCTATGGCGTTGAGGATTTGCCGTCTTTCCATGGTCATGTTTTCGGGCATTACGAGGAACAGGTCGTAGCCTTTCACTCGGCAGACCATGGCTAAGCCTATTCCTGTGTTGCCGCTGGTGGCTTCTATGACGGTTTTGTCTTTGGTGAGTTGCCCCGACTTCTCGGCTTGTTCAATCATGTATTTGGCTATGCGGTCTTTAACTGAGCCGCCGACGTTGAACTTCTCCATTTTCACGTACAATTCGAGGTTAGGGTTCTTGTTCAGCCTGTTTACCTTTACCATTGGAGTGTTGCCGATTAAGTCCAAGATGCTTCTGACGATCATGTGGCATCGTAGAAGTGAATAGTGCCGCATAGGTAAATCGTTTTCTGTTTTTCAGGCTATTAGTGTAAGATGGGTGATTTTGCAGTGTGTTTTTTATACTTTCAGTTGCTTAATTTTTTGGTATGCAGACTGCGTTGACTCTTGAAATCCTGTTGGATTTGCTTTTAGCTATAGCATTGGGCGCCATCGTAGGCGTAGAGCGGGAGATTTCACACAAGCAACAAAGAGTGACCAAAAGATCCGCCTCGGTCAACACATCGAACGCTTTCTGATGAGTTTCTGGATTTGTACCTTTCGCATCAGCTAAGATAAGTTTTTAATTTGTCTGATATGACTATTAACAATATGATGCAAAGAATTCCAGATTCATTAGGTCCCTGTGGAGTTTATTGTGGGGCTTGTCCTTCTTTTAAAGTAAGTTGTAATGGCTGTGGTTCTGAAAACAGGAATCAAAAAAGAAAAAGCAAATGGGGCTGCAAAATAAGAGTATGTTGTTTTGAAACAAGGAATTTTAGTTTTTGTTATGAATGTGAAGAATTTCCTTGTAAAGTGTATAGAAAATTAAGTGAATCCCATGAAGGAGACAAAAGATTCCAGTATAGACATGAAGTGCCAAGCAACTTGAAAAGAATAAAAGAGATTGGAATACAAGAGTGGTTAAAAGAGCAAAAAGCAAGATGGCAATGTCCAAGATGTTCTGGGACAATAAAGTTTTATCATTATCAGTGTTCAGATTGCGGATTGAAAAAACAAGTATAAAGAATTCTGGACACATCTGATTTCAGTTCGAGTATACGCCATTTTAAAAGCATGGTTGCATGTGGAAAAGGTTATTTTCGAAAAGATCAAGAAGTGTTAGACAATAAGAAAGAGGAAGCATAGCTTAAGTTACATATTGGATGAGGAGGATGTAAGATGAAAGTGCAAAACCTCAGAACCTTGAGCCGAATTTTCCTAATGTTGATGATGACTGTGCATGTAGTCGCTTGGTATGTTCTAGGTATGCAGTTTGTAGGCAGCATTGGTATCGAGGCATTCTTTTCAGGGCTTGCGCGGGGAGTAATAAACGCTGGTTTTATTTTCTGGATATCAGTCTTCATCTCGGCTCTGCTTCTTGGTCGAGTCTTCTGTGGCTGGTTTTGCTGGTTTGGTGGTTATCTGGACTTGGTCGAGTGGGGAAGAAGCAAGTTAAAGATCAAGATACCCAGTAGAATACCACTATATTTGGCAGCAATAGCCTTTGTTAGTTTAGCACTTAAAATGTACAGCACATTCTTTGCAACATGGCTTCAAGGTTTACCAGACACATTCATATTTCGGCTTTCTGATGTCGAACCTTGGGGAGGACAGCAAACTGGTTTCTCCATCTTGATAACGCTGGTCATGTACGGACCTGTGCTGCTTTTTGTATTTGGTAGGCGGTCTTGGTGCCGTTATCTGTGCCCTATTGGGGCTTTGCTCAAGGTTTTCGGCAGATTTGGTGTAGGTAAGGTAAGGTTAGTGAATGATGAATGTATAGGCTGTGGAAATTGTATTAGTACTTGTGACATGCAGGTAGATGTGCTGGGAGAGCTCAAGTCTCATGGTGCGGTTGGCAGTTCAAACTGCATTCGTTGTCTCAAATGTGTCGACAAGTGCCCCAAAGGGTCTATTGGCTTCAGCTTGAGCAGTAAGGACGCATCACTTTCTGTTGACGCTAATACTAGGGCTGAACAATTTTCACTCAAACGAAGGAAGATTTCTTCTTTTGATATAACTATCATGGTTTTGTGGATAAGCGTGATCTTATTCATTAATGTCGCTGGAGTGTCCCAGAACAGTCCTCAAGAAATAAAGGTGTTAATGACACCTGGCCTGCTTTTGGTGATATACGGTATAGTATGGTTATTCAGAAAGGTTTGGAGGAAAAAATAATGTTGTTGCTGGACAAGAAAATGGCTATTGTTTTAATGCAGTCTTGATGTCTTCTGCTATCATCTTCCTTTTACTTTTCTCAATCAGATAACTCTTCCCTGTCTGCAGATATGTGGGAAAGACCCTCGCATCATTGTAGAAGTAGGCATTTTTCCTGATCTTGTAGGTTGAGCCACTCGGAACTATTCGTTTTCCAGTTTTCCTCTTAGCTATGTAGTTCATTGATTTTATGGCATTATCTCCCATAAGCAGAATAGCTTTGATATCAGGAAGCAGATCCATTTCCCTCTCCAAAAGGCTTGAGCAGTTTTCTACAGTTTTGGAGGATATGGAATACCCTGTCTTTCCACACTTGATGGCTGTAGTGATATACACTCCTAGATCAAGAACGTCGTCCATTGAGGTTACTTCAAAGCCTGCATCCTTGAAAGCTTGAGCAGTGGTCTGCATGTAGAAAGGGTTACCTTTAGCATAGAAATAGTCCTGTAGTTCAATGGGAGGCGCTTCTGAAACCATTAATGCCCTTATCTTGTCTGTGTTAACCTCAACATTTGGAACAAGATAACAGTCTTTGTTTACATCCAAGCATGGAAAGTCAATGCAGTTCACACACTCACTGGGATTCACCTTCTCCATCTCCTGAATTCAGTTAGACCATCCAAGTTATATTAGAATTTAATGCTACTCCTCATTTGGTACGATGAGGACTAGGTTGATGAACTGGCGAATGCGTTGAATAACGATTGAGATTTAAAAGCACTTTACTTTCACCTATCCCTGAAACCTATGTTGTACGTTAAACCGAACCATTTAAATCTGGTTTGGTAAACATCAACTGCAAAAGTAGTTGTTAAGAGGTTGATGACTTGAAGGCGGAACTGATTGCGGTTTGTGGTATGAACTGTAATGTGTGTAGCAACTATCTTGCTTTGGTAAATGATACTAAATCTAAAGGGGTCAAACTGCCTTACTGTATAGGGTGTCGTCCTAGAGACAAGAAGTGCTCTTTTGTTAAAAAGAAATGTGATAAGCTTTTGAACAATGAGGTGGAGTTCTGCTATGAATGCGACAAGTTTCCCTGTGAACTTATCACGAAGCTTGGCAAGGGATATGAGGAGAAGTATAGAATGAATATGGTTGACAATCTGAAGTACATCAAAGAGCACGGTTTGGAGAAGTTTTTGGAAGCTGAAAGGGAAAAATGGAAATGCCCTAATTGTGGAGAAGTAATCTGTTGCCATAACGGAATCTGCTATAGTTGCGATTTAGAAAAAATGAAAACGAAAAAGAAAAAATACCGATGGGAAGACTAACCACGAATCTTTAAGATTGGTTTTGTTATTTAGTTCCCAAACCACGGGATTGCACTTCCGCCCAAACAAATGGTCAAACATTGAAGGAAATCTAGAATGTTGAAATTGCCTCTCTTGGAAAGGGCCAAGCGGTAAAGAGTTTTGATATTGATACTTTCACTTTTGTCGTGTTTGGCATCTTGGTAATTTCGTCTTGAATGGCGATAAACCGTTTTATGTCACTTATCATCACAATTACCCTGAAATCAAAATCGCCGCTGGTCTTCATTATGAAATTGACATCTGAAATTTTGGTAATAGCTTCCAACGTATCAGAAGAGGTGTCTTGAGAAACGCAAGCCACATCGATGGTGGCAAAAGCATGGTAGCCTATTTTTGTTGGGTTTATTTGAATTACAACTTTAAGGTCGCCATTTTGCTGAAGATTTTTATACCTCCGAGCAACGGTGTCTGCTGATATTTTCAGTTCTTCAGCGATTCTACTAAAAGGTATACGACCATTCTTTGCTAGTTTTTCGATTATCTGAGAATCTATCTTATCAATTTTGTGTGCTCTTCTTTCGTGATTAGTTTTTGTTTTTTTATCTGTATTGTACGTCTTGATAACAGTTTCTTGAAATTGCAACATTGACAAGTTTTCTGGAGTATTCCGTGCACCTGTCCAAATGTATGTGGACGCTCCTAAAACAAAAGGTACTTTAGTAATCAGTTGTTTCACCTGATCTATTTCCTCTATGCTTTTCAGTTTCACTATGACAACTAGGCTTCCTATGCCTACACTTACAACAGCATAAGTTATCGGTAGTTTTTTAATAAACTTAAGGACTTGGTCGCCTTTGTGGGGGTGTATATTGATGTTAATAGATGCAAAGAATTTGCAGCCCAAGCATGCGCAGCTGTTCTGGATTGTGGCCCCGACGATAATGCCTTCCTTCTTCATCCGCTTGTAACGTTTTGTGATGACGTCTTTTGACGTGTTGCATTCTTTTGCGATTTCTGTGAAACTCTTTCGACCGTCTACGAGCAATTCCTTTAAGATTTTAGCGTTGATTAGATCAATTTTCGTCATTTGCCTTTCTTCCCATGAACTGCTTATTATTTGGTATATAGTAATAAGAAATTATCTATCCAATATAGTATATTTAAATTAATATTTTTCTCTATTTTTTCAGACTATACAGCGAAAAAGCTGGAATTTATGGAAAAATCTTATAAACAAAAAAATCTGATAAGATGCAACACATAAAGGAGAAAAAAGAAAAAAGTACAAAGCTTTGCCCTTGTTTTTTCGGGGTTAAAGTTGCATTGGCTCAAGAGAAATGAGGCTGAAAGGACTCTGAATGTAGTGAATGATTATACCCACCAGTGTTCATTCGCTTTTCTCCAAAGAGTTTATCGTCCAGAGTCCCAGCAAACTCCTTTTGAGAAAAGCCCAGTACAGCGTTCACTTTCTAGATTAACCCTTTTGCTTTCCCCAGATCTTATCACAAGAGTCTAAAACCCCAGCTTAGTAACATTTCAGTCACAATTGAAATATGAAAAAAATGGCTAATCCGAAAAAAGCCGCGAACTATATTCATCGTAGTTTGGAACAGGTCATTCTTCCTTCAGGTATAGCGAGGGTCAGAGGTATGGGAAGGAGAAATGAAGTAGTCAATTTGTTACCGGATATTTTCGGAAACTATCTAGGATGGATAATAACTATATAATCTTGAAAGACGAGAAAAAACAAAATTTCAATCCCTCCGACGCTTCTGTGTGTCAGAACTATAGTTTCTTTATATAGGGGGCTATAGAAAAAAATCACATATCAGGAACGATGAAATGGAATATGAGAAAGAATGATTTCAGTCCAGTAGGTTATGTGTTTCCATCAAATATTTGCTGAAATACGTGCCATAAACTTAATAGGAGACAGTTTCAATTTCCATGTAGCTTATCCAGTTCAGAGAGAACCTGAAAATGCTTAGGTTAGCACATTTCACATTAAAAAGACGGTTGAATAATAGTTTAGGTAAATTGGAGTATGTTTAGTTATGGCAAGGTACAAGCAAGTTGAAGAAATAGTCAAGCTTATGAATAATCCAGAAGTCATCAGGAACACCAGCATAATCGCCCACGTAGACCACGGAAAAACCACCCTCTCAGACAGCCTACTAGCCTCAGCAGGCATAATCAGCACCCAAACAGCAGGACAAAAACTATTCCTAGACTCATGGGACCTCGAACAAAAACGCCAAATGACAGTCTTCGCCTCAAACGTCAGCCTAGCCCACACATACAAAAACAAAGACTTCCTCATCAACCTCATCGACACCCCAGGACACATAGACTTCAGCGGAGCAGTAACCAGAAGCCTCAGAGCCGTAGACGGCGCACTTGTAGTCGTTGACGCAGTTGAAGGACCCATGACACAAACAGAAACCGTGCTAATGCAAGCCCTCCGCGAACGCGTAAAACCCATCCTATTCATCAACAAAGTCGACAGACTCATAAAAGAAATCAAACTAACCCCCGAAGAAGTACAACGCAAATTCGCAAAAATCATCATAAGAATCAACACCCTCATACAAAAATACGCCCCAGAAGAACACAAAAAAGACTGGCAAGTAAAAGTCGAAGACGGCAGAGTAGCATTCGGCTCAGCCCTCCACAAATGGGGACTAAACCTACCTCACATGAAAGCAAAAGGAATCTCCTTCGCTGACATCATCGACGCTTACACCGGCGAACCCGAAGATATCGGCAAAAAAGTTGACGCGTTAAGCAAGAAAGCACCGTTGCCAGAGCCGATTTTGGACATGTTTTGTGAGCAACTTCCTAATCCTTTGCAGGCGCAGCCGTATAGGCAAAGCCAAATTTGGCCTGGAGACGCGGAAAGTGAGACTGGACAGGGTATGGCGAAGGTAGATCCTAATGGTCCACTTTTGATGTGTATT
>CAZINA010000011.1:0-37225 GCA_964540545.1 uncultured Candidatus Bathyarchaeia archaeon | reverse complement strand
CTTGTTAAGGTATACATCTTGCCAGTTTGCTGTATAGGCGCTGTTGAAGGCGTTATGCTACCGTCAGCGTTTATGGTGATGTTACCTTGATATTCGGCTTTAATTGGTTGAACACGCACGGCACATAGAGTAATTAGACCTATCAGGATTAAGGAGACGCCAGCAGTTTTTCTCATGGGTAAACTTACCCAACTGGATACTAACGCTTTTCAATAAAAAGAGTTTTTGTCAAGGTTTCTTGACCAAAAGGCTGAAAGTTAGTTAAGATTTTTTGACCAAACAGGGCTTTTCTTAGTCAAGGTCTCTTAACTTACACCAGCACTTGGACCTTAATAGCCAATCAATGCCAGAAGCTATAACGGGTATCCACCCTACGCGTTTCAGCCTCAAATAAGGTAGTTTCGCTGAACATTTGAAAAATTATAACAACTTTCGCTCTATAAGCGACAAAGGAAAACAGAAACTTTTAGGCTGCTGCAGGCAACGGTTTGTTTGAAACCTTCTTTTTCTCTCGCCAAATCCTTATGTTCTGCGGGCAAATGACAACTCGCTCTTCGCCTAGGCGGGCGATGTCTCCACGGATTGATTCCGCGAACTCATACAATACGTTCACTGCGCGTTTCACGTCTTCTATGCTTTTGCTGGCGAGGGGGGTTATGCGGAGAATAAGCACATTGCCGCTTTTCACTTCTTTCTTGATTTCCTCTAAATCTGACAAATCTCGCAGAGGCATGGCCTTCAAGTAGGTTTTGCTTGAAAAATCTTTATCTTTTGATGGTGGCACGGCTGGTTTCTCGTCCTCTTCTTTCTTCGGCTTGCGGAATAATCCCATTGCTGGCAAGGTTTCTCCTCTCAACCTACTATTTAACTACCTTTCAACAGTTAAGCGTTTCTTAATTTCAAGTCTGAATTCTTATAGGTAATATGAATTGAATTAATAAGTGTCTTATGAATCCATGATAAATATTACAACATTACGTTTAAACAGCAAACCCTTTTTTGGCTTCGCAGAAACCTAACACGCTTGAACCACGCGTTTTGGGAGCAAACCTTAAGAAACGTCAGCGGCAATGTTTAACAAAGGGTTCAAGCGCGGTGGCTGTTCGCAATCACACGGCGTAAACATGTGAACATGAAAGGTTAAGACTATGAAACCGTGGAAAGCCTCAAGTCTCGTTTTATTCATCATAGTGGCCTTCAGCTTGATTACGGTGCCCGTTAAAGCCGAAGAACCCACTCTGGCAGAACAGCTAAACACGACACTAAATACTGTTGACTGGTCTTCACCCACATCTTTTGTTATCCCCCACTTCGGTTTAATATTCGCACGCGAAAGCAACTATGATGCAGCGCTTGCGGTAATTCCAAATTTCAGGATGTTAATTCAGCTGAAAAGAACCGCGGAAATTGACGGCTTCAACTCTTCCCTCTTGAACCAAACAGTAGCAGAAGCTTTGGATAATCAGCAGATGACTGGGCACTGGTCCGACCTAAACGACGACGGTAAGGGAATACTGGTTTACTGGAAGTTCATAGTTTACGCGTACAGATACGCGGCTGAGCTTGGAGTCGACACGTCAAAGTGGAATATGACCCTCGCGTTTCAGGAATATTTGAACTGCTGGCAGAGGGACATTGACTTCTTATGGTTTAACCCTGAAGATGGAAGCTCCACTGACCACTCGAATAGGTACTACGACGAAAACGCGCAGGTTCTGTCAATTTTTTTGAAGTTCTATCAAGAAGGAGTGCCTGAAGCGCTGTACTACGCGAACCAGATGTGGGAGCATCTTTGTACCAGCCACTGGGCAGGCAGTTACTTCCCCTACAAGGGCAGCTCAGGCCAAGTTGAGTGTGAAGCCGGTCACTTCGCTGAGACAATTGCAGAACTATACGCTGCTAACGGATATTATCTTCCAAACTTCCCCAGTTACATACTCCAAGACCTAAATTACAAGTTTATTTCTGGCGGCGACTGGTCAGGAATACTATGGAGCCCCGGAGCATACGTCGTTAGACACGCAGAATCAAATCCGGAAAAACGGCTGGAAAACACAGTCACAGCATGGGCTGCCATGCACAGTTACTACGCCGTAATGGACGATACAATGAAATCAAACTTTGCCAAACTTTTAACAGGGTCCCCAAACGCGTGGCAAGGCTTAATCAACAGCAGCAACCTGTACAGTGAGGGACGGTTCCGTTGGAGAGAAAACGACGCGTACACGGATAGCGCCACTTGCGGCGGAGCCATGATACTGTTCCTCAACGGCATAATCCCCGATTCAGGAAGCCTAGCAATACCCGTGATAGACGAAGTCTACCAAGACTGGCACTCAATGTTCCCAGCAAGCCACTTCCGCTTCGACTACGAAAACCAAACCATCCGCATCCCCGTCTGGACAGGCAAACTAAATTTCACCTTCGGCACAGAAACAGCCTCTTACAACTTCACAGATAATGGAATCTACGAAGTTCAATTCAGCTCAGACTGGAACAACGTAACAAATGCGACTGAAATCAGCCCGCTGAGTGAACAATTTTCGTATTTGCCCACTGAAGGCAACCAGACTCCTCAACCACAGCCAACGCCAACTCCTACCCCATCTCCGACTCCGCCCTCAAGTTTCCCGCAGACTTTTCCAACTGTTTACTCATCAACTCAGGCAGATACAAGAGCGCCCACCATAAAGGTTACTTCACCAAAAAACGAAACTTACTCTGACGCAGATATTCCGTTGACGTTTACAGTAAGTGAATCAACTTCGTTAACCAGCTATAGCATAGACGGAAAAGCAAACGTTGAGGTTTCCGGAGAACCAATTTTGCCCCGACTGCTTGACGGCGGGCACAACATAGTGGTTTACGCCACTGACTTAGCTGGAAACGTCGGCGCATCTGACATAATACACTTCACCATCGACACAACCAATCCAACCATATCACTTCTGTCACCGCAAAACCAAACCTACGGGACCACTGAGTTAATTTTAAACTTCACGCTAAACGAAAACGCCTCATGGACCGGTTACAGTCTGGATGGACAAGAAAACGTTACGGTCACAGGCAACATCAACCTCACAGACTTGGCTTACGGGTCACACACGATAACGCTCTACGCAAACGACACCTATGGCAACATGGCAGCATCTGAAACAATCCATTTCAACGTGGCAGAGCCTTTTCCAGTGATGTGGATAGCAGTTGTTACGGCAATCATAGCAGGCAGCGGAGTAGCTTTGCTGTTAACCTTTCAAAGAACCAGTAAAGCAAAGAAAAAAACCGAGAGATAAAGGCAACAGGTTTCATAACTTCAAGAGTCCTGTTACCCAGTTAATGTTTTGGCGAAATTCCAGATTTTGTCACTTACGAAGTGAACGTTCTTAATGACTGCACCTTGCTTGGCGTCTCTGACGCTTTCCGAGTCGTAAAGAGTTTCGCCCACGGCAAGCGGTTTTCCATGCTTCTCATCCACAATCAGAACCAAGTCTCCCGTGCCGAATTCGCCTTCAACCCGCACAATTCCAGGCGCCATAACGTCAGCACCGTTGCACACGTAAGGAATAGCACCCATGTCCACTACGACTTTAGGCGCCTGCGAAACAAAGCCTTGGAAAAGCAGCGTAGGCAACACCTTTTTTTCGATTTTAAAAAACAAAGGTTTGTCATTTACAAGATAGACATCGCCAATAGATGACTCGACGATTTCAACGTTTGCTTTTGCCCCAAAAAGGGCTTCAACGTTAACGTTCAGTCTTCCAGAAATCTCGTTTAAGAGTTGCTTAGCTTGTTTTGACTTCAAAGAATATCTTCGTTGTTTTCGGGGCATAACAGTCCTCTCAGACACTTCATTATTCTATATAGATTGCTGGTTGACCAGGAACAGCCAGTGCCGCTCGGCGGTTGGGGTCAAAGCGCGCTTCGTCGTCTTCACTGTAAACAGCTACCTTCACGTTAAACCGCTCCTCTAAGAAGCCCAATGCACTCGCAATGAACTCTTTTTCGTCAGCGATTTCGATGTTTGCGAGACGTGCTTTTCTTTCGTTGGGCATCTTGCTTAAAGTTTTCAGCACTTTGGGAACGAAACTGGCAACTGCCTTCATGTTCTGCCTTAAACTGCTGTCTTTAGCGAGTCCCTTCATAACTTCGTTCAATTTGACCTCTCCCTGAACCGCTTTTTCAAGAATACTGCTGTACACTTTCCACTTCCAACCGTTAGCAGTGTAATAGCATACCCGCGTGGGAGAAATCTTGGTAGCACGCAAGACGTTCAAAGTGTCTTCAATCAAGTCGGTTAGCAAGTTCTCGCGTTCCTCGGCGAGCACATCCACTTTGCCTTCATCAACACGCGGCCACTCAGCCAAAGAAATGAAATTTTCTTTTCCAGCGGCGCTCCACAACTCCTCACAGAGGTGAGGCGCAAAAGGCGCGAGAAGCCTAAGCCACACTTCCAAAGCTTCCTGAACTGCATCTGCTTCAGTTTTGCCTTTCCTGCGAGTGTACCAGCGGAAATCGTTCCAAACTTCAAAGAGCGCAATCTCCAAGGATGACCTAGTCTTCAACTCATCAAGGTTCCTCGTGACTTCGCCGATGCGCTGCTGCATTTTGCTCAGCAACCACTTCTCCAGGTGGCCCGTCTCGTTGCTCTTGGTTTTTTCAATTATGTCCAAAGCAAGTTTGCGTAGAGATTCAAATTTGCCTCGTATGTCCGCGGCGTTCTCGCCTCTCCAGTCAGGGTCATCCATGCCCTCGGCTCCCAGCAGAAGAGCGCAGCGGGTGGCGTCAGCGCCGTACTTGTCAACAGCATTCTTCATCGTCACGAAGTTGCCTTTTGACTTGTGCATCTGCTTGCCCTCAATCATGAGCATGCCGTTCACGCCTATGGCGCGTGGCCACTGCTCGGGCGGAAACAACGCCGCGTGGTGGAAGATGCAGAAGGTCAGGTGGTTCGGCACAAGTTCTTTGGCTGAAACCCTGAGGTCGAACGGGTACCAGTACAGGAACTCGTTACGCATTGATTCAAGTATATCTGCTGGTATGTCTGAAGCCTGGCAGATTTGTGGAGTTTTGCCTTTGCCGTAGAAAACGTAGTCGAACACTTCTCGTGTGAGAGCTTCAGGCTCTATTCCATATTCGCGGATGTACTTGTTTATAGTGTAGAACGCCATGTAAATAGTCGAATCGCTGAGTGTCTCCACAATCCAGCCTTTGCCCCATGGCAACGGTGTCCCGAACCCGGTTGTCCTAGCACAAGCCCATTCTTTTAGCCAGTCAATGACTGTGAGAAAGTACTGTCGCGCAGTTTCAGGGTAGACCTGCATCTGAGCAACAACTTCTTTGGCTTTGGCTTTCCATTCAGCGTCACTGTAGTTCAGAAACCACTGGTCGCTGAGAACCTTCACGATGCACGGTGTCATGCAACGGCACACAACAGGTTCAGGCAAATCGTACATGCTGTCTACATAGCCTTGACGCTTGAAGTCCTCAATCAACACGTCTTTGGCTTCCCGAACCGTTTTCCCAGAGTACACACCACAGTTCGCTTTGAGCACGCCACCGTGGAACTCCTTCTTGTACAACGCTTTCGTGGCGTCATCCGCCCGTGGGTCGTGCTGGTCACGTATGCCCAGCTCCTCTACGATTTCCACCGCGGGAAACTCCCCGTAACCCTCTAACTCAATCAGCGAAATGGGTTTAATCGCCTTAACCATCTCAGCGTCTACGCCGAACTCGCGGAGACCTTCGGGTTTCTCCTGCAAGTCCTTCAACGCCAACCAATCGTACGGTGCATGTGCGGGCACGCTGTAAACTACGCCCGTCGCCGTTTTTGGGTCGACAAACCATCCGGGCAGAATCGGAAACTGCTTTTCCGTGACTGGGTTCGTGAAGGTTTTGCCGATAAGTTCGCGTCCTTTGAAAATACGTTTAACCTCGACCGTGCGCTCTTGTTCCTTCAGTTTTTCTGCGGCTTCTCGGCTAACTATCCATTTTTCGCCGTTCACGACAGTTTCTGCGTAGTCGGCGTCAGGGTTAATCCACATGTTTGTCACCCCGAAAATTGTTTCAGGACGAAAAGTCGCTGCTGGCAGAAACGTCTCCTTGTCCAGCTTGTACTTTATCAGTGTGTATTCTTCTGGCGTGACGCCTTCACCTACTTGACGGTCATGGTCGCCCGTGGGACTCTTATCTTTGGGGCACCAAACCACGGGATGTGTACCCCGCGTGACATAGCCCTTATCATGCAGATTCAGGTATTGCCAGGTGATGAACCGTTGATAGGTTGGCATAACCGTGGTGAACTCGCGCCGCCAATCCACCGAAAAACCAATGCGCTTGGCAATCTTGCGGCCCTCATTCGTGTAATACTGAGCCATGTAAAGCGGGTCAACAAACTTTTTGAGCTCCGCTTCAGGTACCCCATCCATCTCACGCAGGACACGGATGTACGCTTCGTCGCCCTTCGCAACGCGCTGGCTGGCACCCAACAACGGCTGACCTGTCCAATGCCAAGCCCACGGCCAAAGCACGTTATAGCCCTGCATACGCTTGAACCGCGCGTAAACGTCAACTCGCGTAGCCGTGAACGTGTGGCCCACGTGCAATGGCCCGTTCATGTAAGGGTAAGGAAACGTGACTAGCATTTTCTTTCGTTTCGGGTCGGGATCAGCCTCGAACACTCGGGCGTCTTCCCACTTTTTCTGCCATTTCTCCTCGATTTGCTTCATCTGGCTCATGAAACTGTTGAATTAAACCGTAGGCTATTAAGAGTTTTGCTTCCAAAACAAAAACAATCGGTTATCAAAGAAAACGGAAGGCGTGTCCAGTGTTTAGTCTAATCAATTTTTTAAACACTAAGGCGAATAGAGTATAGTATGACACCTAAAGCAGGAGAACTTATAGTAGCAGATCTTCAGAAAAGAAGCCAAAAGGGACTTGACTTTGCAAAACAGATGCTATTATCAGAAAAAATGGATCACCCGAAACTGCGCGGGGCTCTTGAGCATTATCTGGCTAACTGGCACATTTTTACTCATCCAGGCTTGTTCTCTCTGGCATGCGAAACTGTTGAGGGCGATCTTGACAGGGTTGTATCGGCGCAGGCTGCATTAGCCATGATGGCGGCTGCGTTTGACATACAGGATGATATAATAGACAAATCAAAAGTGAAGCTTAATGTGCCCACGGTTTACGGCAAGTTCGGCGTTGGGATGGCGATTCTTCTTGGAAACGCGTTCCTGATTGAAGGATTCAAACTTTTAATTGATGCAGCAAAAATGTTTCCAAGAGAAAAAGAACAGAAAGTTCTAGATGAAACCAAGCAACTGTTGTTCGAGCTCGGAAATGCACACGCACTCGAAGTTGGCATGAAGAAGAAAGGGAACATAACTCCCAGTGATTACTTGAAAATTACTGAGATGAAAGCAGCGGGTTTAGAGGTTGACATGTACCTTGGAGCTGTTTTTGGCGGAGGAAAAGACAATGAAGTTCAAATCCTAGCAAAAGTAGGTAGAACTCTCGGAATACTTGCTACGCTAAGAGATGACCTCATAGATGTTTTTGACATGGAAGAACTATGTCAAAGAGTAGCAGTCAACGATTTGCCTTTGCCGCTCATATTTGCGACGCAAGACCCTCATACCAAAGAAAAAGCAAGCAACATTATCTCAAAACCCAAAATGACAGACGACGATGTTGCCGAACTGGTGGATATTACTCTCGCAGCAAAACCTGTTGTGGAACTGAAGGAAAAAATGCAGTCACTAATAACGGAAGGACTAAGTATTACAAATCAATTAACAAATAGAAAAACCGCAAAGCTACACGCAGTACTATCGTTTATGATAGAAGATTTGCAGTAGCTTATGGAAACACTCGGACTGGGACTTCTTTCTTCTTTTTCGCCATTTCCACCTTCTCCTGAATAAGTGTAGAACACATCTACTAATAAGCTTTATTGTTGAACAGTAATACAGAATGGTGATTAACAAGAGTTTTATCTCCAAAAACGAGACTTTCTATGAGTTTCACAAATGAATTCAATAAAAGCAATTAGAACAAAAATTGCTTGGAAAGCGACAGCACCATCCATTATTCTAGTGGTAAACACTTTCGTATGGTACATAATTACCTACTTGGCATTCATTGGAATTGTAGATGGCCCGCTTGTGCCTGAAACAGAAAAAATGTTCTTATACACTGCATATTTCGTGAGCGTTGCAGTTTCAGCAATAATTGGGTCAAAGCTCATACCTCGTATACGAATTCCATCGCTGAGTCTATGGCTATTTATGGGTGCAATTGCAACATTATCTTTGACCGCAATTTCCAGTGATAGCACGTTAACTAACGTTGCGCTTGCCCTTTTTTTGGGTGCTTCAGTCGGAATAGGTTTACCTTCTTGCTTAAGCTATTTTGCAGATTCGACAGCTATTGAAAACCGCGGCTTAATCGGTGGAACAATATGGAGTATTGTGGGTTTCACTGTTTTGATTTTTGCCTTTTTTACAACCATAGCTGGACAATGGGAAATAATCGCCGTGCTGACAATCTGGCGATTTTTAGGCTGCATCAGTTTTGTTGTCCTAAGTAGGGGACATAAGACGCTTAGCCCACAAAAATCTTTTAGCTATTTTGAGATTATGCGCAAGAGAGAGATATTGTTATACTTGTTTCCATGGCTCATGTTTTGCATAATAAATTTTGCAGAAACACCTATATTGAATAAAGTCTTCGAAGCCTTCAGCGAAGACTTTGCCCTTCTGAGTGTTTCAGAGTATGCTATTATTGGCGTTGTCGCAACTATTGCTGGCTTTTTTGCAGACCGTGTTGGAAGAAAACGGATAGTGATCACAGGTTTCATTATGCTGGGTATAGAATACGCTGCACTGAGCGTTTTTTCTGATACTGCAGTTTTGTATTTGTATCTGGTTCTTGACGGTGTAACATGGGGATTACTTTTTTCAGTATTCTTCATGGCTATCTGGGGCGACCTCGGGGAGAACTATGAAAAGGAAAAATACTACACTTTAGGCGGCCTTCCTTTTCTTCTCGCAGGCTTCTTTTCTATAATAATCCAACCGCATGTCAGCGGTATCAATGAAACGGCAGCTTTCTCTCTTGCAGCCTTTTTCCTCTTCTTGGCTGTCCTGCCTTTAATGTACGCTTCCGAGACTTTACCAGAGAAGAAGATCAGGGAAAGAGAGCTCAAGGGTTACCTCGAAAAAGCCAAGAAAGAAGCAGAAAAATACTATTAACAGATTCCGTTTCAGAAGAACAGGTTCTTTGACTTGGTTCTGATGTGCGCGTACAATTTGCAGTGCAGATGGTTTCGCAGTGAGACATAAAGACTGCCCAAAGTTATCACCTGCCTCACTGAATTGTATTGCAACTTTTATAGCTGACATATGTGTATATTAAAAACTTCGGCGCATACCCGTGATTAATGTAGCTATTGTGGGGGCTGGTCCAGCCGGCTCGTACTGCGCGTATAAACTCGCAGAGAACGCCATATACCCAAGCGTTTTTGATTACTCTCATCCTAGGGAGAAGCCTTGTGGCGGCTTGGTCCCTGCTGGCGCGCAGGAATTTTTTCCTTTCCTGAAAGCGCTTCCAATCCCGCACAGCGAAAGAAGTACAATGATCATGATAACTCCAAGCGGGAGAAAAACAGTCATAGGTTTCAGGAAGGGCAAGCTTATGGCTTTTTCACGGTTAAAATTTGACCAGTACCTGTTGGATATGGCTGTAAATGAAGGTGCTAATTTAGTTGAGGAAAAAGTCATAGGTTTAGAACGTAAGTATGGATGGTGGAAGGTTAGAACTCAAAAGCAATCGTACGCTGTTAAGACGATAGTTGGCGCTGACGGCGTCAACAGCATGGTACGAAGGAACATAATTGGTTCATTAAGCAAAAGGGACAAGGGCGTGTGTTTTGGATACTTCGTTAAGGGACTTGAAAACGAGGACATCACCATAAAATTCTTGGCCAACAAAAAAGGCTACATCTGGATTATTCCAAGGGGAGACAACACCAGCCTTGGAATCGGCAGCGCAGAAATACGCCATGCCCATGAACTCAAAAAAGACGTGGATACTTTCATCAGTAATTTTTGCCCACAAGCAGAAAAAATCTCTGAGTGGACCGCGCTAATACCAAACGTTAAGGACGCCAAAACGTTTCGCAACCCAATTGCAGGGTTAAACTGGATATTAATCGGTGACGCAGCGGGCCATGTGGATCCAATAACTGGAAGCGGCATAGTTTACGCCCTATTAGACGGAGAACTAGCAGCAGAAGCAATCGCCCAAGATAACCCTGAAATGTTCAACAAATTGTGGATTGAAAAATATGGGCAGCAATTACTGCGAGCCACTAAGCTTAGAGGTTGGGTGTACAAGCAACCGTTACTTGAATTCTATTGTATGTACCTGAAAGTTCAATACGCCACGCCGTTTGCATAGATGTTGGATAGAAAACTTTTTTGCCTGCCAAGAAGAAGTGGCTTAAGAAATACATGTTAAGAGTAAAAGTTAACTTTTCGGCGGGAAAGCAATGTTTTTTCACGTGATACTAACAACTGAATGCAATCTTCAATGCAGGTACTGCTTCGGCGAGACGTTCGAGGATTTCGACGAGGACTTCACGGACTTTGATGTGGACTACGCTTTGCCGAAAAAAATCAATTACGATTTAGCGTTGTTAGCCAAGTTTTGCAGGGAAGACCCCGAGTGCGTTTTGACTTTTTACGGCGGTGAACCCTTAGTCTGCACAGAAGAAATCAAGCAAGTCATGGACTCGGCTAAGCCGCGGCACTTCATGATTCAAACAAACGGCTTGCTCTTGGACAAGCTGGAGCCTGAGTATGTTAACCGTTTCCACACAATTCTGGTTTCCTTGGACGGCGACGAAGAGTTAACAGACTACTACAGAGGCTTAGGCACGTTCCACAAAGTAATGGACAACGTGAAGCTGATTGTGCAGAACGGTTTCCGCGGCGACTTAATCGCCCGCATGACAGTAATGGAGCAAACAGACATCTACAAGCAGGTCACATGGCTCGTAAACAACAACGAGCACCCGTTTTCTTCTGTACACTGGCAGCTGAACGCAGGTTTCTGGGCAAACGACTACTCACGCCGAAACTTCAAAAGCTGGAGCGAAGACAGTTACGTTCCAGGATTAAATCGGCTGGCGCGTTTCTGGGTTGACCAAATGGAAAAGAAAAGGGTTGTCTTGCGGCTGTACCCCCTCTTAGGCATTGCCAACTCGCTTTTATCAAACGAAAAAGAGAGCCTTCTCCGCTGCGGCAGCGGATGGATAAACTACTCGATCCAAACTGACGGTTACATAATTCCGTGCCCCGCCATGTGGGGAATAAAAAACTATTACCTAAGTCACATAGGCAAAGCACACCCTCTTAAACTGAAGAAAACCTTCGTGGAGGCACCCTGCACCGAATGCGACATACTCAACCTCTGCGGCGGTCGCTGCCTCTACGCGAACATAACCAAACGCTGGAGCAAAGACGCTTACACTGAGGTATGCAACACTGTGAGGGGACTTGTAAACTCTGTGAAAAGGGAACTCCCCAGAATAAAAGACCTGATTGAAGATGGGAAAATAAGCTTAAGTGACTTCGAGTTCATGAAGTACAACGGCTGCGAAATAATCCCTTAATTTTTTCTAGTTTGCTAACGTTTTAAATTAGTATTGTCTATATGTCTTTTTTAAGAGGAGCGCCTTTGCAAGCTTTAAGTTGGATTGAGAGAAACAAGCTGATTCTTATTCTGCTGATCTGTTGTTTAGGTTTTTTCTTAAGGTTTTATGACCTCGGCGGGGAGAGTTACTGGTTTGACGAGACAATGAGCCTCTATTTTTCTCAGCAAGACATAGGTTCTATCTTCAATCCGCCAGCTTATGAAACACATATTCCGCCTCTTTATTACCTGCTGCTGCATTTCTGGATAGGATTATTTGGAACCAGCGAATTTGCAGTTAGGTCGTTATCAGCTATTTTCGGTGGTTTGTCCATATTTGCGTTGTATAAACTTGGAAAAACCTTGTTTAACGTCAAGATAGCAGTATACAGTTCTTTGATTTTTTCGGTTTCAATTTTTCAAATTTATTTTTCGCAAGAAGCAAGAATGTATAGCCTTTTGACGTTAACAACTTTGCTTTCAATTTTCTTTTTCGTAAAGAGCCTTAATGAAAACCGCCCAAGATTCTGGGTCAGCTACATAATTGCTAGCATATTGATGTTGTACAGTCACGCTTACGGCATTTTTATACTGATTTTCCAATTTCTCTGTCTTCTAGTCTATTACAGGCATAAAAGGGGATGTTTCAAAAATTGTTTTATCGCTTTTTCCCTAGTTACTTTAGGTTTTCTTCCATGGGTGATTAAACTTTTTGATGTGACACCGTACGTTCTAGAGGGTTCCAGTGCTATAGGGTGGATCCCACAACCCGACCTTATTCTTATTTTGGGAACTATCGTTGTATTTTGTAATAGTTCTGTTGTCAGCCTCATAGTTTTTGGGTATTCCATAAGAAGCATTTTTACGTTAAGCAGCTTGAAAAAACGTTTTGCCAGCTCATCCTTTTTTGGAAGTTTAAAAAGAATAAAAGCCTGCGTTTTTGATTCGTCCAAGTTCAGCATTACTTTCTGCTTCATGTGGATTGGAATACCGATTATTCTCGCTCTGTTAATCTCTTTGATGTTTCAACCGATTTACTTGCCGAAATATCTCATACTAGTTACTCCCGCATTTTACTTGCTGGTTTCCAGAGGCTTAGCAAACAAGAACCTGAAACTTCGCTATATGTTACTCCTTGTTCTGATAATTGATAGTGCCGTGGTCTCTTATTCTTTTTACACCAACTCGAATAAGGAACAGTGGAGAGAAGCGGCACTTTTTGTTCAAGAACGGGAGGCGGCTGGAGACCTAATAATAGTGAATGCACCGTGGCTTAAACTCAGCTTCGAACAATACTACACTGGAACCAATATTATCGCAGGAGTGCAAACAACTGATCAGTTAAGTGAAGCTCTCCTAACAAATGAGCATGACAAATTATGGTTAATCCTATCACATGATGACGTTGCTGATCCAGATGAACAAGTTAAAACAAGGCTTGACGATACTTATCAGTTAAATTTGGAAGAAGAATTCGTTTCTAAAGACACCCTAAACAGCATCTCAATTCTTGGTTACCCCATAACCACTTATTCCTTAGAAATAAAAATCTATTATTATTCAAAATAAGCGTGAAGATTACTACTAAATCTAGAGAGGAGAGTTTTGTTTTGCATTATGCGTTTCCAACATGGGTTTGTTGAAAATAAATTTTACCTCGTTTTCATTCGTTGTTTTGGGGTTAACTGGAACGGTTAGGGTAATCACGGTTCCTTTTCCGACATTGCTTTCCACAGAGAGTTTTCCGCCATGAGCTTCAGCTATACGTTTGCAAATGGGCACGCCGAAGCCCATGCCTTTAGCTTTAGTCGTGAACAACGGAACGCCACCTTCGAGCTTAAGTAAGGTTTCGTTTGACATGCCTGTTCCCGTATCCTTGAATGACATTTCTAAGTTCCCTTTAACTTTCCTGCTTTTCACGGTCAAGGTTCCGCCGTTAGGCATAGCATCAAAAGCGTTTCGGATGAGGTTAACAAAAACCCGACGGATTTTTTCCGCATCAGCTTTGAACGCGGGCTTGTTTTCGGTGGCGTCTACAAGTCGGATTGCTTCGGGAACTTCAATTAGAGACAACGCGTTCTTCAATAGTTCCTTTGGTGTAGTCTCTGTTAGCTCTAACTTCAGGTCTCGCGAATACTCTAGTAGGTCATTCACTATTTTGTTAGAGTAAAGAATTGCTTTTTCAATGGTTTCAAGCATTTCCTTTCCTTTCGCGCCTAATTCGGGGGTGTGCCTGGTTTTCAAGTAGTATGCTGCACCCGTTATGCTTGTTAATGGATTACGCAAGTCATGCCCAACCATGGCAGCTAATTCGCCGATGGCGGCAAGCCGTTCAGACCTGACAAGTTTAGCTTGCGCCTGCCTCAACTGTTCAGTTCTCTCGTCAACCAACTGCTCTAGCTTTTCGGAGTATTCTTCCAGTTTTTTCTGCAATATCTTCTGCTCAGTAATGTCCCGCGTAATAAGATGGAAGAACTTCTTTCCAGCAAGCTCAATCACCTGCACCGTGATTATGACGTCTCTGATTTCTCCGTTCTTAGTGCGATGCTTGGTTTCAAACTCGTCCTTTCCTTCGTATAGTATCTTTTTCATACGCGACCTTATTTCTTCAGGAGTTTCAATTACTTCATAATCAGAAAATTTGAGCTTTGCGAACTCTTCTCGGGTATAGCCCAGTTGACGATGAGCTTCCTCATTAAACTCAACAGCAGTTCCTGTTTCATCAACAACCAGAATACCCAGTGGCGCCTTGTTAAATAGTGCGTGATAGCGTTTTTCTGCTTCTCGCAGCGTCGTTTCCATTTTTTTGCGCTCTGAGATATCCCGTACAATTCCTAATACGTGTTTTTTATTTTTAATTTCCAGTGTTGTAATAGAAAGCTCTATTGGGAATACTGTTCCATTTTTTCTAAGAGCTTTAGCTTCAATCGTTTTTTTATGCTTATGACCTTTATGATAGCCGGTTATAGTAGTTTTTGAGTGGATTCCATGATACTTCTGGGGGATAATTAATTCATCTAGTTTTTTACCTACTGCTTCTTCATTTGTATAACCAAAAATTTTTTCAGCAGCAGGATTCCAATACGTGATTTCGGCTTCATCATTTAACAGGATAATGGCATCCATAGCGGAAGTACTTATCGCACGAAACATCTCCTCACTTTCGCGCAGTGCATTTTCGAGTTGTTTGCGTTTGGTGATGTCAGTTATTATTCCTAGGAGAGCTTGTTCTCCACCATACTTTATCAGTTTCGTAGTTATGACCCCGCTAATTCTTTTTCCCGCTTTAGTAACAAGATCATATTCATATGGAGCAACTTCTTCTCCTACTCTATGTCTGCCGTAAATTGACTTAACTTTCTCTAATGACTCTGGCGCGATTATAGAGAGAAAGTTGAACGTGGGAGCGTAGAACTCTTCCTTCGTGTACCCCATTAACTCTTCGCATTTCTTGTTTGCATAAACTACCCTGCCCTGCTTGTTTATGAAAATCATGTTCGGGGATTCTTCAGACAGGTTCCTGAATTTCTCTTCACTTTCTTTCAAAGCTTCTTGTGAGTTCTTGCGTTCAGTAATGTCCCTTGCAATACTCAAAAACGCTTGCTTTCCCTGATAAGTAACAAGGCTTGAACTAATTTCTACTGGAATTTTTCGTCCATCCTTGGTGGTGTGTTCTGTTTCAAGAATTCGCGTTTGCTGAGTTGACGCTTGTTTGACAAAACGTTTTATTTGTTCCACGTCTAGGCTGTCATCAATATCTTGAGGTCCCATAGACAGCAGTTCTTCCCTGGAATAACCCAGAACCTTAACAGCAGCATCATTCACATCAACAAAGTTCGAATCAAGATCAATGACCCAAACAGTGTCGTTCATTCTGTTAATTAACTCTCTATACGTCTTCGCACTTTCTTCAATTTCTTTAACTTTCTCATTTACAATGGCTTCCATCTTCTCAGAATATTCCTCAAGCTGCTTTGTTTTTGCTTTTCTTTGAGTAACGTCGTGAATAACAACGAGGAAAGCACTCTGCCCAAAATAATCTATCTTTTTTGAAGTTACCTCTGCGGCTCTTACTCCACCGTTTTTATCTGTGAAGGCTACTTCGTACGGTTTAACAGGCAAGTCATTAAGTCTGTTTTCAAAATTTTTAGTGACTCTGGCTTTGTTTTCTGCGTTTAAGGCGCTCAAATCCAAGAATGATGTGCCAATCAGGTCTTTCGCTTTCAGCCCACTCAAATCCAAAAGCGCATCGTTTACCACAAGAAACCTGCCGTTTTCGTCAACAATAACTGCAGGGTCGGCGATGAAATTTAGAAGAGTGATGAAAATGTTTTCATCGTGTTTTTTGGGTTTGTTTGGCATCTTTGCTCCTGACCGTTACAGTGTTGAAGTAAACTTACGTTTTCAACTTAGACTGGGCATAAAATAATTTCAAATAATAAATAAAGGGTTATGAATTCTTGCTACATATTATACGCATTGTACATTGTAGCACTCATTAGATAATTCATTATGACCCTAAGTTACACACAGAACGCCTTGGAGCCAACTAGCTTTTGGTTTTCATGGTAAAGAAAAAAGGGTGAAACGGTCAGAGTTTCTTGTAAACTACATCTCTTTCTCGGGCGTGCTCCGCCATCTTCAAGCCTATACTCTGCCCTGCTTCCGCCCGTGGAATATTCTCGTGCTCAATCTGCATCGAATCCACAACCTGCTCAAAATCCGTGGTAGGTCCCTTCACGAGTATGCGGTCGCCCACAGCCAGAGGCGCCGTTAACTCTAAAACTGCAACGTTGATTCTAGAGAAGAAATGCGTTATATGCCCAACTTCGATAACGTTTTCCTCACTCAAACACAACTACTCCTAGAACACTATATCGTTTTGAAAGCATAAAAAACTTGTTTAACCCCTTCAAAACCTAAAAGATAAAAGGTTAATTTTCACCAATTCAAAACGTCATTTTGCACTTTTCCTGAATCGCCGTATGATACCGAGCAGAAAGTTTGCTCTTGGAACTTTTTTCATGTAAGCTTCATAGGCGTCTCCAAACCGCTCAGTGCAGGCTTTGTCTGCTCTGATTAAATCAAAGTATGTTAACGGTATTAGAGGCACACCCAGCAAGATGACGATCCAGTGTTGGAAAAGCAGCATGCCGGAAAATGCCCACAGTATGAAAGTTATGTATTGTGGGTGGCGGACAACGGAGTATATGCCCGTGTCAACAAGTTTCGTGGTGTGAATGTAACTTTGGCCCTTTTGTACGCCCCCTTTTTTGCGAAACTCGAATACGGGAAGCATACCAAAAACAATGCCTGAAAGAAAGTAAAGCAGCACTCCTGCATACGCTAAAACTTCAATCTGCGAAACCTCAGACAGCAAATAAAGACCAACAATGATCTGAACGATGAAAAGAATAGTTGAAAAGGTTACTGGGACATGGTCCTTCCAAGAAAAGGTCCTGTCAGACATTTCATTCATTCCTCAGCTTATCCAAATTGTTTTGTCAATTCACCATACGCCTGGAAGCCATTTGGAGACGCGCTTTTGGTAAGCAGTGTATGGCTCTCCTAGTATCTCGATTAAGCTTTGTTCCTCGTATGCGGCCATTCTGTCGTAGGAAATGAAGAAAGCTATCCAGATTCCAATTGAAACAAGTGAGACGCTGACGAAAAGAAATGCTAAGCAGAAGAGCAGGATTCCAAGGTACATTGGATGCCTTACCCAAGCGTACACGCCCGAATCAACTAACTTAGGTGGGTCTTGAACTTGTTCTAGCACTGCTTTATGAGATTTTGATATGAGATAAAAACTTAGACATACGAATACCACTGTTCCTGCGAAAAGCCATGGAAACGTAATTGCTTGAACAATGACAGTTGAATACCCCAATACGAAAAAGCCTAACGTATCAATTCCCCATACAACAAAAAACAAAACCAGCATGAGAAGCTGAATTCTATCGCAAAGCGGATGTTCAGAACCCAAACCACGCCTCATTTCTGAAATCTCCAAAGGCACCAGTTACTCCAACGAATAACATAATGCACTTTTACAGAGGTAGTTAATCAGCTAATCAACATTAATTTTTTGTTTATAAAATAAACTTGAAGAGCACGCCAAGTAGTTATCGTATATCAAGCTTGAGATTAAACATCTCACCTCTTTTGAAACCCATTGCATGGTAGAATTCAATCAAGTCCCAATCATTCCAGTTTGCCAGAGTATAAACAACATTCACGCCTTCTATCGTCGGTTTCTTTTCTTCAGTTACGCCCGCGGTTTTTTCTCTTCCGCTATGCCTGAAATTTTCAATCAACGCGTTAAACAAGGCTCTGCCAATGCCGCGGCGTTGATAGTCTGGATCAACCCCCAACGTGTCAATCCACCCAATGGTATCAGGCACCCCAAATTCCCATCCGCTAACAAAACCCATTATGAAACCAACAACTTTTCCTTCAGACTCTGCAACCAAGGCAGGGCGAGGATAGACATCAGCATAAGCAATCTTTCGTTTCCAGAAAGCGCGCCTCTCTTTGCCTAATACCTTTTTATCAATCTTTACTACTGCATCCAAGTCATTTTCATTTAGAACTCTAATCTTAACTTCATTCAAAATAAGGCAATCCCTCCTCAATTATAATCACCCTCCTTCGAAGATAAAACTTTCTTAAGGAAAACAAAACATTCCTATTTATTTTCTTTTGATGTGATAAACTAGCAAGCCTAAGCCAGCAACGATTACTGCCACTGTGATAACCACCACACCTAAAACTTCCTCAAGTTGCAATATTTGTGGGGATTCTTTCGGTTTTGGCTCTGGTGTTGTGTCTATTGTTGACGGCGAAGTAGACGAGGATTCATCTGCGTTGAAGTTCACGACTATATTGTGAACGCTGTGTGTATAGGTAAAATGTAGAAGCCATGATTGATTCGTTGAATCAATGTCATATTCAATTGGATGCCCGTCGAAAAGCACGTTAATGTCTTGAGGGTCAAGAGAAGGGTCTTTTTCAAGAGTAACGCTGACGTAGCCGTTTGTTCCGCTTGGGCCCTCAGCTGAGAAACTTAGCACACGAGTGGTCGCGTTAAAATTCAGTCCAGATATAGTTGAATTGGACGAAAACTCGGTAATAAGGTTCCCAAATCCTTTCACGCGAAAGTCAACGCTGATGCTTGACTCCGGATAGGTAGAATTACCTGCCCAGGTGGCTTTAACCTGATAAGCCCCATAGATAGGCTTCCAGACAACCGAGTACTGGCCATAACCATCAGTTTTAACCGATGCAATATCATTCCAGACTGCTCCCTCAACGTAAGTCTTGCTCGAAAGAGAAACCAAAGCGTCTGGCACACCTACACCATTGTAGGTCAGGTTTCCGCTGATTGTGACTTCTTGTCCAGTGTAGATCGAGTCACTGCTCAGAGAGATATAAACGGTAACAGGTGTTTGCTCCATTACATCTATTTCCATTGCGCTGGAGCCTCCAGTCCCGAGATTATCATCAACAGTGACTTCAACCGTATAGATACCCGCTTCAGTATAGGTGTGGTTCACAGTAACTCCAGTTGCGTAGGTGCCATCTCCAAAATTCCAACTATAAGAGAAAGTGCGTGGATCGTAAGTTTCATTCCAGTCTTGTTCCCACCATAAAGCATCGAAAGTAACAACATCTCCCACTCTCGGCGTAAGCGGTGAATAAATATACGAAGGAGTTGCATGAACGATTTGCGCATTTACAGTAAACGGATAAACTATCGAAGTCAGTGAAAAGATCATTACAAGTGTTAATGTTGTTCTCTTCGTCAGCATCAAACCATTTTCCCTATTTAATATCGTGTTGTTTCTGCTGTAAAAAGCGTTTTTGTCAAGATTTCTTGACCAGCGTTCGTTTATACTTGCCTATATCTGCAGAGTAAGAGTTAAAGAATACCCATACTTTTTCCAGCTCTATAGCTGAACAGTTAGAGCGACCAAACTATTACCCCCTCAAAAACCGCGGCCTAAAACCACTGTTCCTTTAAATAGTTTAAATAAGGGGGCTATAGAAAAAAAATCGCATAAGAGACCACACACGCCTTACTCGGCTTTTCCTGCGAGATAAGTGGAAAAGGCTTTCACAACCTTAACATGCAACGTTTTGCCAAGCAGGCTTGCTGAGCTTTCCAACGTTACAGGCTTGTAAGCAAAGTTCCTACCTATCCACGAACCAGGCACTTTTCCCTTCTCATCCACCAAGACTTCACCGCTCCAGCCAACCCAACGCCTATTCCGCTCCAAAGACACCTGCTTAACCAGCTTAGCCGCTTCACTGCTTCTCCGCTTAATCTCCACTGGCTCCACCGTGTCACGCATCTCTGCTGCTGCGGTTCCAGGTCTGGCAAAAAACTTTGAAACATTAACAATGTCAGGCTTCACTTCGCCTATCAGCTTCAGCGTGTTCTCGAACGCTTCTCGGCTTTCACCCGGAAAACCGCAAATAACATCCGTGGCAACCGTAACCTCAGGAAAAACAGCGCGAAACGAGTCCACAACCTCCCTGAAATCCTGAACCGTGTAAAAACGATTCATACCCCGCAAAACCGCGTCATCACCGCTCTGCACAGGCAAATGCACAAACTTGAAAACCTTGCTACTCCAGAAAGCCTCAATCAACTCGCCCAAAATATCTGTTACCAGATTCGGCGTCATCATACCAACGCGAACCCGGAAATCGCCTTCCAAGTCACCTAAAGCCTTAAGCAACACCGCAAGGTTAGTGCCTATGTCCCTTCCGTAACACGCCATATCCTGCGACGTAACCCAAAACTCTTTCACGCCACCAGCCAAATCCCTCCGCACACAATCAGCAACCTCTTTCACCGTGTAACTGCGCAATCGTCCCCTAGCAGAAACTACACAGCAGTAAGCGCAGGAGCCTAGACAACCATAACTCACAGGAACCACGCTCACCACAGGATTCGACCGTAACCGCGGCAAACCCAACCCAGGCTTCGCCGTCAACGCACCTTCCAAAGCCACAACTTTCTCTCCTGCCAACACACGGCGCACAACACCTGCGATTTCACATCCGACAGCTGGCCCAACAACTCCGTCGAAACGCACTTCGCGGCGTAACCTTTCAAAATTGATCAGAGGCAAACACCCAGCCACAACAACCTTCTTTCCCTTCGGAGCACGCTTCAAAACGGCAATCGCACGGTTTTCAGTTGGACCTTTCACAGCGCATGTGTTGTAAATTACCACGTCTGCTTTTGAGGCGGAATCAGCCAGCTTGTAGCCTGCTTTGGCTAGGCAGCCTGCCAGAACTTCGCCGTCAGCTAGGTTTGCTGAGCAGCCGTAGCTTTTCACGAAAACATGCATACTTCTTCATCGCAGTACATTAGATGCTTTAACAAGAAATAAAAACATAGGGGTTGTTTTGCGCTGGAATTTACAAGAAACTGTCACATGCCTCGCTGAATATTTATAAACTAAGGCATAAACATGTTTGCAACATATTTGCAACATAACATATAGAAGTATAACCGATAACCATCATTTTCATATTCTACCGAGGGAGAAGACAAACATGAAACTAATCACCCTATACTTACCCGAAACGTACATAAAAGCTTTAGACCAGCTTGTGGACGAAAGGTTCTACCCCAACAGAGCTGAAGCTATACGCGTAGCAATCCGCGACATGATCAGCGTTGAAGTATGGAGGAGAAAAGGCGTTGACTAAAACCGCACCTGACGACACGCTCAAATGCCACTTAACCGTGGAAGAGCCAGAAAAACTCGTCGAGGAAAACACGCTCGCAGTTTGCAACGTGCAAACCAGCCCAGAACTAAACAGCAAAGTCGAAGTCACCCAGATCACCACTGGAATCAAACCGGAAACAAAAGGACTGAAAAAAATGGTGCCTGAACTCTACAACCTCGAAGACTACGATGAGTCAGAGAAAACAGTGAAAATCGACTTGGACCTAGACCTTTACCAAATGGAAAAGGTTTAAACAGCTTCTCCCTTCGGTTCCCACTTTTTCAAACAAACATTTTTCTAAAAAAGACATGACTTGCTGAAAAAAGGGAAGACAACGCCGCGAACCGCTTCACGGTACACCATTAGAAAAGCCAAACTCGAGAAGCCACGAGACTGAAAAACTACTGTACTCTAGCCCTTGGGAAAGGCTATAGCCCCCTTATTTAAAGGAACTATATGTAGTGGTGAACCCAGGCTGTGCGGGATAGCCCCCTCTATAGTTTCTGCAATGAACCACTAATAGGATCCAAATAGACGCCAAATATGCCCGGGTTTTTATGCTTAGGTTTTAGGTTATCTGTGTTTTTTCAGGTATTTCAAGAAGAAGCGGCCTTGATTTTCAAGCCTCAATCGCAGGGACATGCCTGTTCCGGCGGGTTTGCAGTGTCCGTTTGCTATGGCTTTGATTATGGCTTCTACGTTTGCTTCTGAGTCTATCAGCGTGTAAGATAGGCCTATAACTGGGCCGTAATGTGCGTCTGTTCCGGCGACTTTGGGCAGTTTCAGCCTTTTCGCTAGCTGGTTGGCTTTGCTGTTTGCTCTGTTAAATGGGAATGTGGAAGTGTTTATGGTTTCAACTGCATCGAACTTGCTGGATACGTGTTTGCCTATGCTGCCTTTGATTAGGGCGAAGGGGTGGCATGCGATGGCTATGCCGCCGGCTTCGTGGATTCTGTCAACCGTTTCGTCTGCGCTTAAGCCGCGTGGAATAAGCGTGTTCACATTTAAGCCTACTATGTGACCGTGGAGGCTGGAGACCTCTGTGCCGGGAATTATTAGGAAGTCGGTTTTTTTGGCGATTTTCCGGGCGCCTTCAACTTGGTTGTGGTCGGTTACGGCTACGGCGGTTAACCCGCGTTTTTTTGCGTAGAAAACCAGTTCTTTCGGCGTGATTACTGAGTCGTTGGAGTAGGTTGTGTGAACGTGGAGGTCGGCTTTGACTTGCATGTCCGTTAACCAAGCTTTCTTTTAGGCGGGTTTCCCCTTTTTTTCTCTGACAGCCGCCAGCATTTCATCCAGCTGTTTTTCGTCAGCGTCAATTTTCTGGAAGAGTGGTTTTGCCTTGACTATTTTGTGTCCCGCTTCTAAAGGCTTAAAGGCTTCTTCCCATCTGCTCTCGTGGACGCTTCCATCTAGGTTCAGTGACTGCCAAAGCTGTTCAGCCGTTGTCGGCATGAAGGGGGCTGAGACTATGGTTATGGCTTTCACGACTTGCGCGGTTACGTAGAGGACTGTGGCTGCTTTCTCCATGTCTGTTTTAACGAGTTTCCAGGGTTCCTTTTCGTTAAGGTATTGGTTTCCAATGCGTCCTATGCTGATTAACGTGTTTGCGGCAGACTGCAGTTTGGCTTCTTCGAATTCTTGGGCGGCGGTTTCCACTTTGTCTTTGACAGACTGCAGCACCGCCTTGTCTTCTTCGGTGAGTTTTGGTTGTGGAACTTCACCGTTGAACTTGGAGTTTATGAAGGTTAAGGTTCTGTGGATGAAGTTGCCGAGGGTGTCGTTGAGGTCAGCGTTTACTTTTTCGAGGAAGATGTCCCAGGAGAAGTTACTGTCCTTGCTTTCTGGACGCGTAGCCATAAGGAAGAAACGCCAGTAGTCAACGGGGAAAAGCTCCAACGCTTCGTCTATCCAGATGCCGATTCTCTGGCTTTTAGAGGCTTTTTCGCCTTTGAACTGGAGAAACTCGGTGGCTGAAACGTTCCAAGGAAGATTATAGTCTTCGCCTGAAGCTAACAGTAGCGCTGGGAGGATTATTGTGTGAAAAGGGATGTTGTCTTTTCCCACGAAATACAGTGTCTTAGCTGCCTTGTTAAACCAGAATTCCTTCCACTTTTCAGGTTCGCCGATTCGTCTGGAATACTCGATGGTGGCGGACACGTAGCCCATGACCGCTTCAACCCAAACGTAGATGGTTTTGCCCTCTGCTTCGGGAAAGGGCGCTGGTATTCCCCAGTCCACGTCGCGGGTGACAGCTCGGGGTTTCAAACCTTCTTTTATCCAGTTTATGCTGAAGTTTTTGGCGTTCGCTGGAAGCTGCTTGTTCTCCGAGAGGTACTTTATAAGCGGGTCTGCAAACCGTGACAGGTCAATGTACCAGTGCCGTGTGGTTTTCACGGTAGGCGTGTTCTTGCAAATCACACAGTAAGGCTCAAGCAGAAAGGTGGGTTCCAGAAGCCGCCCGCACAGGTCGCACTGGTCGCCGCGGGCACGTTCACCACCGCAGTACGGGCATTTGCCTTCCACAAACCTGTCAGGCAAGAAACGCTGGTCGTGCTCGCAGTACAGCATCTGCGTTTCTTTGCTGAAAATGTAGCCGTTCTTGTAGATTTTCATCAACGTTTCCTGCACGAACTCTCGGTGCACTGGGCTTTCAGTTCGCGTGTAATTGTTAAACGACGCCCCCCACTTACGGAACAACTCAGCTACCCGCGCGTGGTTCCGGTCTGTCAACTCCTTAGGCGTTACACCCTGCTTCATGGCTTCAACTTCAATGGGCGTGCCATGCTCATCCGAACCGCTTACCATCAAAACGTCGTCGCCCCGCAACCGGTAATACCGCGCGGCAACATCAGCAGACAAAACTGACCCAACAAGGTTACCCAAATGGGGTATCACGTTAATGTACGGCCACGCAGATGTAACTAAAACTTTACCGAACTTCGGCACACTCCACCATGTTTCATTTCAAACGTTGAATAGAAATATCAATGCTATTACTTAATAATGATGCTGATGTCGCTTCGAAACGAGAAGTAATTATTAACAAACAAAACTGCCAAGGAATAGCACGCGCCGCAGCACTTGTTGTATGGTAACTGTTACTTTGAAAAAACGCTTTTGATTTCTAGGTTCTAGACGACTTCAGCGAGGACAACGCATTGGTGTTCGCTTATTCTACCGAATAGTTTGCCCTTTTCGTCAGTGAGATATTTCTGTTCTAAGTCTTTCGGAGCGTAATTGACAACAAGCCTTAATCCTCTGTTTGATAGGAAATCAGCGATTTTTCCTTCTTCGATTCCGAACGTGTATGGTTCACCCTTTTTCGAGACCATTTTCACGATTTCCTCGGCGCCGTAGTAGTGGTAGTCGCCTTCCAGAATCTCCTTGTAGATGTACGTTAAAGCGATTTCACTTCCACTGGCTGAATTCTGTTTAATGAACTCCAGTGTTTTATCCACTGCTTCCTCTGTGAGGTATTCGGTTACGCCTTCCCAGATGAACAAGTTTCTCTTGTTTGCAGCAAATCCGTATTCAAACAGTTTCGTCAGGTTTTCTTCATTGAAATCGACGGGTACGAACCGCAGTGTTTTAGGCAGCGGCGTTTTTATTTCAGCTAGAATATCTTTTTTCTGGTTCTGAGTTGTTTCCGTATCCACCTCGTACACTACAGTACGTTTTATGTGTGCGCTGAACCTATAGGCTCGTGAATCGAATCCTGCGCCTAAAATCACTATTTGGTCATAGTTTCGCTCTAAGGCTTTCTTGAATTGCGCGTCAAAGAAGAAAGTTCTTGCAACCACCCACTCGTAAGTGCCAGGTATTACTCTTTTGAGTATCGGAAGGAGAAGCCGCGACAGTTTCAGTTTAAATCGTGCTGAACCGACGTGAAATTCCTTCGCCAAGTAGTCGGGTCCACGAATGGAAGTGTCTTTTTCTTTATGTGAGCATGCTCTGAAATAAGTAACAAACCCTGCGGTTTCTGAAGACCTTTTCTTAAGCGACTGGCTTTTTCCACTCATCTATTCTACCTGCAGATAAGATACTACAGCGGTACTGCTTAATTAACTGCGTCAACTCTGCGTGAAAACCTAATATGCTTCTTTTGGTTTTAAATTCAACCTAATTGAACTGGGCTTTCAGGTTTCCTTCACGACTATCGTTTCTGATATGTAGTTGAAGATTCTTTGGCGCCTTTTTGGGTATAGAAGCCACCCTATCAGGCAGTCCAGCACCAGCACGGGTAAGAAGGCTTTGCCTATGCTCTCTAAAGCTGCTTGCCACAGACTAATTGGTGAACCATTTAAGCGCGTGACTTTTATTCGCAAGGCCATCTTGCCAATTGACTGTCCATTAGCGGCTTCCATAAACATCCAGTAGAAGAAAATTACTACGCCATTAATCCCGAAGAATGGAAACCAGTTGAAGACGTTAACAATTGCAGTGAAAGAGAAACCGCTAAAGAAACTGAGTAGACCAACAAACATCGAAATAATCACCATAACAATAGTGACTAAAATGGCATCTATCAGCCAAGCAACGAAGCGTTCTCCCCAAAACGCCAACTTAACCCCAGACAAGTCAGACCCACTTGAAGAGACTCTCACGGTGGAAGCAGCAGGTGCCTCTTCTGTAGACGTAGAAGTTCCGCAAGCAGGACAATACTTCGCGGCTTCAGGGAGTTCATTTCCGCATTTCTTGCAATAGGGCATTCACGTTTCCTCGAGTTACCGTTCGGATGTATATCTTCACTCTTGCATTTAAACGAATAGGCGCATGAAGTTAAAAAAACGCTAATAATTGAAAAACTTTCACCGCTAAAACGAGGTTTTCATGCAGCGTTAGTGCAGTAAATGTTTAAAGTTTCCTTTGCTTTTGTAAAGAACGCTATAGGTGATGTTTTTGGTAGAACTCAAAAAGTTCACGGTTAAAGAGCTTGAAGAATACGCTGGGAAAGATGACAAGCCGGTATATGTGGCTTATCAAGGAAAAGTGTATGATCTCTCGCAGAGCAGTCTCTGGGCCGGAGGTGAACATATGGGCATACACCACGCGGGAAAGGACATCACAGAAGAGTTGGAGCTTGCACCTCACGGAGAAGAAGTCTTGGAAAGAGTGAAACTAGTAGGCGAGTTTGTGTAGCCTAAACACTGTTTCCACTTGGTTTTTTCTTTCTAAACAACGGAAGAACGAACTCGACAACCACTATAAGCAAAATGAGGACAATGACTAAGGGGACCCCAAACGAGTTGCGCATAAACAGCGCGATATGCCCAACCCATGGAACACGCAGGATTACCTTGCCCACAACAAGGTCTTCGGGGATGCCGTCAGGATAACCGCTCCAGTAGTCTATTCCATATTCAGGGGTGCTGGGCCAAACGTTTCCGTTTCCGTCGCCCTTGGTTTCAAAGTATAATGTCCCATCGATTTCTTGCTTAGATATTATTCTGTGGACAATTAGCTCCGTTGGGTTTGAAGGATCATGAAACACTATTATGTCGCTGTCCGGGTAATCCGCGTTTAGGTCTTCCGGGTCTACTCCTTGAACGACTATCAGGTCGCCTACATGTAGAGTGCGGTCAAAAGAATGCGCCCACCCGTCACACGCAGCGCCGTAGGATATGCACATGCTGCCGCTTGAAACCGCCGACAATGGATAAGACGTGTTCAGCAATACCTGCGGTCCATACATGAGGGTGACGAGAGCCAAGGCAAACAAGCCGATAATGACCGCCGTCTGGAAATACCTGTTTTTCCAAAGCTTCTTCAACTTAACGGTCAAACTCTGCTCCATGATTTAGGCCCTTCTGTGCCAGTTATATTCAAAAATTAAACGTTGTGAACGCCTATAAAGCTTCTATGCAGAACCCTGAGGTTTTGCGGTAATGATGTAGAAGTCGCTTTCCAAATCCTTCACGCTCTCTACGATAAAGCCAGCTTGTTTGATGAGGTTTGCAGCGTGCTCTTCGCTGAATCTTATCTGCAACGGCGGACCACCTGTTGTCTGTTTTTTCTTCCAGTCCAAGTTCACTAGTTTTCCGCTGGGTTTGAGCATAATCTTGGCGTTACGCAAAACTTTTGCGGGGTCTCTGAAATCGTGGAGCACGGTGCTGTAGAAGACGATGTCGGCGCATTCTTGGCAGAAGACGGTTTCCTCCGCCTCTGCAATTTCTGTGTGGATGTTTTTCAAGCCTTTCTTGGCGGCGTCACGTTTCAACTGGTTAATGCTGGAAGCGTCTATATCCACGCCGTAGACCTTGCCTTTTTCACCCACTATCTGGGCGGCTGGAATGGTGAAGAAACCGTATCCGCAACCTACGTCCATAAACGTCATGCCTTCACGTAGGCCTATGCTCTCCAAGCTGATTTCAGGGTGACGCCACCGCCGTATTGCACCTTCACTGAAGTGTTTGTGACTGTTCATACACGTTGTCAACTCGCTTGTACGCGAATCATTGTTTATGATATAAGTGAAGAGTTTTTAGTGTTATATGCATTTCATAACCAGCTGCAAAGGTGACTTAACGTGGCTCTGGCAGACGTGAATAAGCAGATAAACAACTGTAGAAAATGCAGGCTTTGGCAGGGTGCCAAACACGCGGTTCCCGGCGAAGGACCACCAAACGCCAAGCTCATGTTCGTCGGACAAAACCCAGGACGAGAAGAAGACGAAACAGGCAAACCCTTCGTCGGAAGAGCAGGCAAATTCTTAACCAAAACCCTCACCGAATATGGCTTGAAACGCGAAAACTTCTACATAACCAACATTGTTAAGCATGTTTCGCCAGAAAATCGTAAACCCTACGCCGACGAAGTTGAAGCTTGCCTACCCTACTTGATGACGCAAATTAACATCATAAAACCAAAAATCATCGTGCTATTGGGTGCAGCGGCAAGGCAAACACCGAGGGTGAAAGGAATCGAATACTTCGAAGTTATCCATCCGTCGGCTGCTATGCGCTTCACAAAGATGCGGGATAAGTTTAAGCGGCAAATCGCCGAGTTAACAAAGCGTATTCAGCATCGGGACTTATGAGAGTTTTTCTAACTGCAAGTCTTTCTATTTCTTCAAATACTCAACTTTAAGATGAGAAAATGCTTCCTCTTCGATCTCTGCAATTTCACTGAATTTGTGAGAAGCAACTTCAATCTGCTCCTCTATGTTGTCCATAGTCTGCGCCTCTTTGAACATCAAGCCTATCCCGGAAAATCTTTTGCCTGATTCAGCAAACATTTCGGAGGCTCTTCCCAGCGATTCATTATTAGTGATATTCATTGCTTCTTTCAAGAATCTGGAATACATATATCGGAAGCATCCGCCGCCTGTGCCGCCAATTTCAATGAAGACATACAGGGTGAACAGATTCATTCTCAGTTCTGTGTCGTTGAACGTTTTTCGCCAGTTAAGAATCTCTTTGCTGGCATGCCTCAATCCTTTCACGCCAAAGTTCTTGATTGGCGGGTTAAGCTGAGAATCTACAGTTTGCCTTATTGCAGACATTACGTCATCGCTTTTTGGATCATGAAAATCCTTGAAGTCAAACTCAAGATAGGTGTTTTTCGGCGGAAACGGTTTGAACGTCGAGCCTCTTGCCTTGCTCAACTGTTCAAGAGTGACTGGAAAATAGAATCCCTTTTTCAACCCTGCGGCTTTCTGGTCCATGTCAGAAGCCAGCACACTGTGTTTACCATCAAAACCGCATACGACGAAAGTGTGTCCACCGAAATGGTATTCTTTTGGGAGGTCAAACCATGGAAGAAAACCCATGTCTCCGAATACCATTACTGGCTCTTTTTTAGCAAGTTTTCCCAAAAGAGCAGCTTCTGCTTTTTTGGCACTTGAAGTTGATATGCACTGGATTTTTACTCCTGTTCTTTTGCCAAGGTCGCTAAAAAAATTCTTGTTGTTTCCTCTTCCGCCGATGAAAACATACTTTTCTTTTCCCATTTTCATCGCCCAGTAAATGAACCCCATAGCAGAACCAAGCCCTAGGAGCATATCTTCAGATAATGGCTGATCGTTATAATGAAAGATTTTTGCTAAAGAGTTAGTCTGACAGTGATAGCCATCCAAGGCAGGACAGTTTTCAAAAGGTTGAATTGTTAAGTTATTGTGGGACATTTTTTTGTCTCCTGTTCACCATTTTTGGGCGTAGCGCCAGCCGCCCTCAAACGTGCCTGCCATACACTTGACGCATTTGCCGTACTCCATGGTTGAAACGCCCAGAACCCTGTTGTTCACCCAAGCTATATTGAAAATTAACTGCGCGAAGGTTACTGAACCCGAGTTGGCTTCTTCGCCTCTGTAGTCAACGTACATCCGCGCTTTCGTGGTCGCAATCGGCGCCAACTGCTTCAGTTCTTCCGTTGGCTTCTCATTCATGGGCAAGATTATCATGAGGTCTTTGTCTTTAAGCAGCGGCTTCAACTCTTCCAGCAGGCTCATGGGGATATTGCTGATTCTGACTTTCCGCGACTTCTGAATCATACGTTTCAGCTCCGCTATGCCCTCTTCAACCGTGGCGAACGTGGTGCCGATTTTCGCCTCGTACTTTCCATCAACTATTGGCATCTTCTTTTCACCTCCATGTTTTAGGCGTTCCAGCTTAGGCTGCTCCACCCTGAGAAGCAGCGTTGGCACTCGTCGTAGAGCATTTCGTTCACGATGTACTTGTGGTCGATTGGGTCTTGAAACGCTGTGAAGGTTCGTTCCTCGTCCAGTATTACGGACATGGAGGGCACTTCCTTGTTCCGTATGATGATTACGATTGCAACTTCAGCCTCTTTCAGCTTCACGTTTTGCATGTTGCCGGGTTTGGCTTCACCTGGAAACATGAGCACTTTAACCGCGGCGTCTTGCCTGAAGGCTTTGCTTACTTTCTTCACGAACCCTGCGGTGGCGTTGTTGATTTCCACGGTTTTTGCCTTACCTATTTCCTGTTTAAGCCCTTCTAAACCTATATCGTATCTTTGTATCACAAATTTTTCTTTCATATCATTCACCTCTTCTTTAAGCGTCGTCTGAACAGACTCCAGAAACCTTTCCAAGTCACCTTTGACCTTCTCGAACACAGCCCGCGGCGCAACAGCTTTGAAAAGCAATGGTACGCCAGAGTACACGCGAACCCAACCCTTATTCTTCAACGCTTCCAGCACCGAGTAAATCTTGGTTCGGGGAACCCCAGACTTCTCAGAAACCTGCGTAGCCGTGTTCAGATGCGTGTTCAACAGCGCCAAGTACACTTTAGCTTCGTACTCGGTAAGCCCGACCTGCCGGAGTTTCTCGACGACGCCTTCCATAACGCATCCACGCTCATAATAGACCAGAAAAAATAAATAATTACTGTAACCCACCACAGTTACTCTTAGTTCTTGACCAGTCTGCCTTTGGTGTAGGGCACGAACTCCCTGACCTGCTCAATTGATGCTTTGCCAACTTTTTCGCGTTGCTCCTTCGGCAACTTCAAAGCTAAAGCTTGCAGAATCTGCTTCAGAAACTCTTTGCCCTCCAAATCGCCCGGCACTAAAGTAACGTATTTCTTTGTTTTTGCTTTCACGGCTTCCACGGCTCCACCCACAAACCGTGTTTCCTCGTCTTCGACAACGCCGATTGCAAGTTTGAGGGGTACGTTGCGCATCCAGTTTCTTTTTCCGTTAACCGCAAAGGCGCCGTGAGGCACGTACTCGCCTGAAGGACCACTTTTGGTTAGCTGGCTGGGCTTAACCCAGTAAACGTCCGCGGAACCTGCACCTTCGCGCCACGCTCTGGAAAAAGAAGCCGCAAAAGCGCCAGACTCACGCAGTGCCTGCTCGCTTGCAGTTTTGCCTTCGGTTTTAACCACAACGAAGGGGGCTCCTGCAACTTCAGCGTGGAAAACTGGGTCGTCCGCCTCAGCGTACTTTTTAACTAGGACTTCGTTACTGACAGCGTCTTTGCCCGCCACCACCAAGAACCCGTCGGAGGAGGTGAACCATCGGAACTTCTCATACCACTCTTTACGTTTCACTTTGCGCTTAACAAGTTCCTCCATGACTTCCTTGGGCTTGACAGCTTTCTGCTCTTCAGCCTCACCTATTTTATGTTCAACCTCAGCCAGTTTTCCGCGAGTTTCCTCAAGGGCTGTTAATGCGCCTTGGGATTTCTGCTTAGCTTTCTTCCCGCGCTCGTAGTACTGGGCCGCGTTTTCAAACAGTGTTCTACGCAGGTTCAAGCTGAAACGCAGGTCATCCACGCAAACGTTGACCAAGAGGTTGCGAGAGTCAAAAGACTCAACAAAAGAGTTTGTTTCAGCCTTTTTGGCTGCCATGATTTCGGAAATGAGGAGTTTCCAGTCTTTGCCTGCCCTCTTCGCTGCGGCAAACCGGTCTAGGAAAGCTTGGAACTCGCTGGTGTGCGCGTAAATAACGTCGCCTATGCGCCTGTAGTGTTCCGCTTTTTTCTCGTCTTCACGCAAGGCTTGTTCTTGCTCAGCGATTATCCGCTTCAGCCTTTCAGCTTCCCTCGTTAACTTGTCAACTTCGACACTGGCAACAGCTTTCTCAGCTGCTGTAGCTCTCAGGAAGAACTCGTCCAGCGCCTCATTAAAACTGCCATAACCCTTAGACTTGAAAGCGTCATAACGTTTCAGCTTGAACGGCGCAACATCCAGAAACCTACCGTCTTCAGCCAAAACAATGTGGGGCTCCGTTTTGAAAGCTGAAACGGCTGAAAGCAAACCTTGAAGCCCACCAAATATGGCATCGCCATCCCCGCTGGTTAGAGCGTTGCAGGGAGTGGTTTTTTCTACGTTAGCCCTCATCAGGATTTCTTCCGCGTAAAAGCCGCCGACGCCTAGAAAACGTGCCAGCGCCCGGACGACTTCAACGTCTCCCGCGTCTTTTAAAATCTCTTCTAGCGCTTCTCTTGTCAGTTGGAAAGGGTTCTTGCCTCTTGAGGGTGGATACTGGAAAACTTCTTTGCGGACGATGTTGCGGTCGCGCATGCGCTTGAAAACCAGCGCTTGAAGAATCTCGTCTTTTTCACCTGTTAGGATGATGTTGCCTTCGCCGAAAAGCTCCAGAATGAGTTTCATCATACCAGTTTTGGTTTTGAAGTGGACGATGACTACGCGTTCAAACTCGTACTGTTCAACGTTTTCTAGCCATGCACCGCGTAAGTGTTTTCTCAACGCCATGCAGAACGCGGGTGGAGTCTTGGGAGGTTTCAAAGCGTAAGTGGTTAAGTGGAGTCTTCTGCCTGCTTCCATAACAAGCCGCAACGGAGGCTTATCGGTTTTGTGTAGTTTCAGGATTACTGTTTTCTTGTTGAGTTGGTAGATGTTGTTGACTCTGGAGTGGATTACTGCTTCGTTCAACTCGTGAACTGCGACGGCAACGTCAAAGCTTGTGAATTCTTTTTTGCGCAAGGGCGTTCAGCACCATGGTCTGCATCTAAATAGTTGGGACTATAAAATAACCCTTTCATAAGGTCTAAAGGCTCTTGACTTTCAGGTGCATGTAGGCGTTTGAAAAAGAGGCAGGGGTAGGGAAACCTCAGTTTCGGTTGTGTTTCAGGGGCCGTCTACCCGCAGGTGGTTTTTCCTAGCTAGAGGCCTCAGAATGAGGCTTCGAATGTTGTTTGTGTGTTGAATATGTTGCCGAGTGCCACGTTGTATACTTGTCCAGCTATGAAGCTGCCTGCGACGACTACAGTTCCGACTGCGTCTGGTGCTATTTTGACTAGGTTCGTAACGATTGTTATTATGCCGTTCACGTAGGCGCTTGTGACTTCAATGAGTTGGGAGCCAGTGTTTTTCAGGAATGCAACTATGTGGGTGGAGTTCATTGAGAATGAGCTAAGGAGTAAATCGGCTATCTTGGTGTTGAGTGTTTCTGTTGTAAAGGTGATGTTGTCCATGACGAAAGTGTAGAATAGGACGCCGGAGACGCATGTGACGAGGATCATGAGCAGTACTCCGAACACGGCTGTTGTTGTTGCTCTGCGGGATCTTGGCGGTTTTTTAGCCATTTTTATCCTCCTGTTTTTTTGTTGAACTTAAATACAATATGTATCTAAGCGTACATATTACTGGTTCACCTATGGCTACACACAAATATAAACATTATGTTCCAATGTGAATAGTAAGCATATTAAAGCATAGATGTTATGCGGATATATGCAAAAGAAATGATGCAACACCACCAAGCCAACAAAAGCATTTAATCTTAAACCACAATAGCTACTAGCAACCTAATTTCTACCCAGCAACCAACAACAGAAAAACCGGGGCGCAAAACAATAAAAAAGGCCGAAGTTGCAATCAAACTCCACAAACCAGACTCCATCGAAATGGTGTTCTTCTTTCTATGCGGCGTTATAACAAGCGTGCCCCTAACCCTCTTCATCTACCAATACACAGACACCTTACTAACCGGCATCAACACATTCACCATAACTCTAATCTCACGCGCAATCTTCGCACCTTTCATCGAAGAATTCGCAAAAGCTTACCCGCTTTTCTACCGGCACGGCGAAACCCAACGGTCCATATTCAACCTTGCAGTACTAGTCGGCTTAGGCTTCGGGATTGTCGAACTACTAACATACCTCTCAATTGGCGTCCCAATAATCTACAGGCTACCGGGCCTCTTCTTTCACCCTGCAAGCACAGCAATAACCGCATACGGCATAGCCACAAAAAGACCATTGCCATTCTACATGGTCGCAGTTTTCTTTCACTTCGCCAACAACTACTTAGCTGTTACGTTTACAAGCGATTTATCATTGTTAACCTCAACTCTCGTGGTATCCATGACAGTTTTCACATTTTGGCAACTACGTAATAAAACAAAAGAAAAAATCGTGATATAACAAGATTCCATATGCCAACATACACAAAATCATAACTATGGCAGCTGTAGTCATTATGAGAAATGTTTTCGCGCGAACATCCGTGACTTATTTCGCCAGCATCTGTTTAATTGACTCAATAGTCTCTGTGAAAACCGCATCTTTAGGCGAAGGCGCTTTAAAAACCAAATTTGCCTTTTCACAGAGTTTTTTTACAATTAGCGCTTCCAGAAAATCAGCGCCAGGTCCAAAAAGCTTTTTGAGAGCAACGTCAAAAGAGCCTATATTGTCAGGAATTTCTTGTTTTTCCACTTTAAAGGTGTTTTTTAAGTGAAAGAGTATAGATTGTTTCGGCGAGTCTCCTAGAGAGGAAAGGCTCTCGTCTATAGTTTCAATCAAGAGTTTTTTGAACTCATCAATAAGCATGCAGTAACACCCCACTTGACAAGAACCGTCAAGTATTGGAATTGAATGCCTCTGTGCTCTCACCTATTCTATAAGTGAGTTAAGAAGCCAGATTAATATTGCGGTTTAGCGGTGTACTTGTCATCAGCATCTGTTGAGTGAATAGGGAAACAATTTATAGTTAGGCAACTTTTTAATGTAAGTTAAAAATATAGAGTGCGAGGATTGAAGCCACTTGAAGCCATTAGAGGTAATATACTGGATAAGAGTCACATTAGCCATAGTTGCAGGTGTCATAAGCGCTGTAGTGGCTACACTGTTTGACCCGGCCGAGTTCAACACGTTCCTGAACGGAATAACAATAGCCTTAGCAATTTACTTAATATCCTATTACGCGCTCAAAGCCAAATTCGCTAATCAAGTGGAAAAACAATCAAAAATCATGAGCATGGGCATATTCATATATTTCATCGCATGGGCAGTCTTCTTCATACTATTCTACTCTATCTTAGTAGGACAACCCGTAGGAACCTGACAAACTATTTTCCATTGTTTTTGTCGATGAAGTTTGCGATGGTAGCCTGACTCTTATCGCTTCTCACAGTCTCGATTTTTTCCGGTTCAGAACCCGGCTTTTTACGTTTTTTAGGGGTTGGAACATCCATTCGCGTTAGGATACGCATGCAATCAGCCCACGCCGAGAAGTATCCACGGTCAAAATCGCCGTGACGGCCGTTTCGCATGTGATCCAGAAACTCGCGACGATACCCGTGCAGAGCCGCCTTATCGGTTAAATCCAGCTTTGAAAAAAACGCGTACACATCGCCGTTCTTTTTACGCGAAAGATACATGCCGTACAAAGCTCGGAAGTAACCTCTGTTCCACTCGGTCTTGTGCATTTTCTGTTTAAGCCGTTCCAGCTCCCGAGTTGCTTCTGTAAACTGCCTGTTAACGATAAGCTGGAAGTACCGGGTTACTAAGGCTTGAGAGATGGGCATTTTTTAACGACCGCGACGTTTAGTTGTTTTCTCATCTTCAGAGACATCCTCTATACCGTTCTCCGTTACTTTAAATATTTCCTCGCCTTCGGGCAGATACGGGCTTGAAACCAGTCTGGCAATGCGCACTGGACCTCGGGAAGCTCTCCGCAAATAGATTCGTGTGTTGCTTGTGTGCCCGACAATGTGTCCGCCTATGGGGGTAACGGCGTCGCCGAAGAAAACGTCTGGTTTAGCCATAACTTGGTTAGTTACAACAGCCACGGTGTTAAATGCTCTTGCTAACGCGATGAGCTTGTGCATGTGTTTATTCAACTTTTGTTGTCTGCGCGCCAACGTTTCTCTTCCAACGTATTCGCTTCTGAAATGGGAAGTTAAAGAGTCCACGATTATCAGCTTGATGTTGTTCTTTTTGATGATTTCATCAGCGTTTTCCATGAGGAACATCTGATGGTCTGAAGTGTACGCTTCAGCGTAGATTATGTTCTTAACGGCTTCTTCAGGCGCAATGCCAGCGTGCTTAGCCATCTGCACGATACGCTCGAGTCTGAAGGTGTTTTCCGTGTCGAGGTATAAGGCGGCGCCGTTAAGACCGCCGCGTTCTGGAGGCAGCTGGACGTTCACGCATAACTGGTGACACATCTGGCTCTTTCCACTGCCATATTCACCGTAAAACTCGGTTATGGTCTGTGTTTCTAAACCGCCATCAACTATCTTGTCTAATGCTTGGCTCCCCGTGGTTAGTCGCATAACGTTTTTCCGCATTTTTAGAAGTTCATCGGCGCGAATGAAGTTGACACCGATTGAGGAACGGGCTGCTTCGATGACGGAGAAAGCCTTTTTTTCACCGACACCAACGGGTTCCAGTTCGCGGGCAGTAGCCATAGCTAGCGACTCAACAGTGTGGTAGCCGAGGTCGCGGAGTTTCTGAGCTGTGGCAGGTCCGACTCCTGGAATGTCCTCTATAAACTCGTACTTCTTTGTAGGTTTCGGTAACTCTTCTTCTTGTTCCTCTTGTTCAGGTTCTTCCTGTTTTGCTTCTTGTTCTTCTTGTTGGTTTTCTATGTTCTCGTTTTCTGACATGTAACTAACCTTGATTCCAGTTGCGAAAAGCTATATTTAAAACACGCGAAATTGGGGGCCTATTGGTACGTGGAGAGGTGGGTTAAAGTGAATGCTGTTTTAGCGGGTGTTGCTGGAGGGATTGGGTGGGTTTTGTTTGATTTATGATAGTTAGCTGGGATTTTGTTTAGTCTTTCGGAAGACTTAATATTCAACCGCACCCCTTCAATATAAGAGGTCAAGTAAACAATGTTCAAAAAATTCAGAGACAAGATAGCCCTCTCTGGAGTAACAGTGCTATGCATAGGCGTAGCCCTCCTTGTATTCACGTTCTTCAGCGCTTACGGATTCTTAACAACGGACCTATCACCAGTCTCAACCCAAGACCTCGTACAAACCTTCGGAGAAGCCTTGGGACCACTAATAGCAGCAGCCATACACATAATGTACCTCGGCGTCATGGGCTGGGTCTCCTCACTCATAA
>CAZINA010000010.1:0-38093 GCA_964540545.1 uncultured Candidatus Bathyarchaeia archaeon | reverse complement strand
CGTCTGCCGCCACGATGAGACGGGTTTACTTTGCTTTAGTTCGGAAGCCACATTCGTTTGAGAACTTAGTTAAAGCAGCGGGTGTTGACGAGACGACGCTGCGTGCTGCTCTTGGTTTTCTTAGAGATAAAGGGATGATTGTCAGCTACAAGGTCACCACTAAATGTGTAATTTTCAGGATGGTGCGGACTCTCCCGTTGAGGTACGGGTGGAATTTTCCTTGGCTTGACCTGATGATGAGCGAGGACGACTGGAAAACCCCGTGGAAACACGTGCAAAGGGAAGCGGAGGGCGACGCGGAAAATAAGCTGGACAAGCTGGATAAGAGGTTCGTGAAGCTGCTTAAAGACCTGCTTGTTTACCCGAACTTGGACCTCATCGATGTTCTAGAGGAACTCGGAATGACCGATGTTCCACTGGAAACGTTCAAGCTTCACAACCAAGAACCATACTGCCTAGAATGCCTACAAAAAGAAAAACGCTTCGTCAGAATGATTTTATGCGAAAAAAGCGAAGAACACTGCTGCCCCAACTGCGGAATAGTGCGAGAAACACTCCTAACCAAACGCCGCTAAAAACCAAAACCCCAAAAAACTAAGTAAAAGAAAAAGAGAAGACCTATTGAGAGTCTTTGATTCAATAGCTATGAAGCCTTTCCCAAGTCTGGAAAATCAATTTGAAAAGAGAAATGAGGCGAGGTACATTATTGATACGGCAATTCTGGATGCATTTGGTATAGATGAAAAAGTAAGTTAAACGTTGATTAAGACTGTATACAAATCAATCAGAGCGTATTTTAAGTTTCTTAAGTCATTTGAAACAAAGAAAAAACTAAACCGCTGGAAATCCAATTGCAGACGGTCACAAATCTTTTAACTATTTCCTTCTAAAGGAGATTCATAGAGGCTTTCACATTAAATGACAAGGAAAAACAAAATTCTTCTTTCGGTGTACGCAAATATTGAGAGTCTTTTATATTTTCATGAAAAACAAATTAACAGAAATAGAGCGAGAATCTTTTTATCTGGTAGCAACAAATTAGCAACTGTTTAAAGGTGAATTTCTTGGTAAAGACACCAAATGTAAAGCTCCTATTACTGACCGCTAACTATCTAAAAAGAGTTGAAGGCAGAAAACAATTTCAAAAAATAGTATTTTTATTAAAGGAATACTCTGAGATTGAGTTTACTTATCCATTCATTCCTTATCTCTATGGTCCTTATTCTTCTCAACTTCAAAATGATATTGACAATCTGGCAAGGACAGGTTATTTGAAAGCCAGTAGAGTTGGGCGATTATATTATTATGAGATTACTCCCTTAGGTCAACGCTTTGCCATGCAAATTGAAAAAGAATATGGAGAAAAACAATCGAAAGAACTTGCAAGAAAGGTCAACGACCTAAAAGAATCTACAACCGAAGAACTGGTTCAATGGTCAAAAAAGTTAATGAAAGAGAAATACAAGGACAATTTTGTCTTCCCTTGGTAAGGAAAGTAAATGAGAAATGACAACAGAATTTCAGCCCAACGTTTCATACGAAGTGATAAAGGACCCTATATATGGGTACATTAAACTCTATGAACATGAGAGAGAAATTATCGATACTCCAGCCTTTCAAAGGCTGAGAAGACTAAAACAACTTGCATCGGCACATTATGTTTATCCAAGTGCAACACATACTCGCTTTTCACACAGTTTGGGTGTAATGCATATCTCAGGATTGTTCCTAAAACGACTCCTTGAACCTTACAATAACGAAATTTCTGAAGAAGAATTTTGTCACTATTTATTTCTCATAAGACTTTGGGGTCTGACCCATGATATAGGGCATGGACCATTTTCTCACACTTTTGACAACGCAGTTCTGCAACAAATGCACTCAAATCATGAATATATGTCCTCCAGAATTGTTCAAGAAGATTCTCGAATTGCAAGCATTATTGAAAGAAGACTAACCGATTATGGAATATCACCTAAAACCCTATCCGATTACTTAGTTAAGAGCAAAGAGGAATGGTTGGATGCTCGAAAATTAGGCAAAACTGAACACAACGAAGCGGCTTTTTATAATATATTGAAGGGCTTCTATAGCACAGATATAATCGACTACCTGCAGAGAGACAATTTATTTACAGGAGCAGGTTATGGCAACTTCGACTGGCACAGACTTATTCTATCCTCAAATTTGAGTAATGACGAGATAGCCTTGGACAAAAAAGCACGTGACACATTAGACTCATTTTTGTTATCAAGAATGTTTTCTTTCCATGCGATTTATTATCATCGCTGGTCGAGAGCCGTAGACCGCATAATAAAAAACTTCCTTATTAAGGCAAGAGAAAAAGTTGATTTTAACTCTATTGTTAAAGACGTTCATGAATATGAGAAATTAGATGAAGAAAGCATATTTCATTTTGACGAATTAGTTGCAATTCCTGAAAGAACAATGTTACTGAATAGAACAATCCCATACAGGTTAGTTGATGAAAAGAGATTTCCTACATCTTCATTTCCATTTTTAAGCGAGGATGAATTTTCGGGTCTTCTATCTAAAAAACTTAAAGGTAACATTCCTCCTGATGCTTATTTTATTGATACACCAAATCTTCCTTTTAGTCCTGCTATTGGCGAAGAAAGAATTTGCATGGTTGATACTACAATCTCACCACCAGCAATATCGCATGAACTTATTAGAGAAACTTCATGGGGTGAAGTGCCTCACTCCATTTGGACGGTACGCCTATTTTTGGACACAAAATATGCCAAAGATGAAGACAAAATTAGAAAGGCTTTTGATGCTGTCGTTAAGGGAGATACGAAACTAAAGACGCATTATTGAACCAGAACACACTTTTTGAGCAATAGCCATATGGGCTTATTAGTCGTAGACAGAAAAACTAAAAATATGTGCCTCTGGGCTAAGCTATATAGAAATAGAATTTTCTTCCACATCGGTTTTTAAGGGACCTGTGCCTCTTTGTTTCTTTGTGACTTGGCATGGAGAAACTCAAACTCCGTGTCTCTGGATTAAACTACTTAAAAATAGTTCAATTAACGCATTCCGAAATCCCAGTTCCAGTTCTAACGCTTTCTGAATTTGTAAATTTGTGAATTGGTGAATTTCGTTAGGGTTCTTAAGGGGCTGTGTTTTTCCTCATTTTTTGGTGAGCTTGTTGGGAGGTGGAAGCCAGAGAGCCAGCTTGAACCGAGTCACGGGCTATTCTAATTACGCCCGAATTCACAGGAAACCCAAGCATATTTGAAGCCTATTTGGCGCCTAATAGTTAATCATTGCAGAAACCTATAGAGGGGGTCTACAAGGCGCGGTTCAGGAGTATTTATAGTTTATATAAGGGGGCTATAGTCTTTTCCGAGCGCTTGAGTACACGTTTTTTCAGGTGTTTACTGGTTGATGTTGTAGTTGCTGAAAGGTCCCATTTGTTCAGTTTTGCAGTCTTCAGCTTTTGGCTTTCGGAGATGCACAAGTATTTCGGCTTGGTCAAGCCTTGGATTTTCAGCAAAAACTTCCCTGTCACCGTACCGAAATGCTTGCAGAACACGCGGCATTTCACGACGGAAAATCCATTCACGAAGAGAAGCATTCCCAAACACGAAGCCGCCGCAAACATGACAGTAAACATGCAGGCATAAACCGTCTTGTTCAAGTTTCCATTCAGCTAAAACCTCGTCCCGCATAAACCGCGTATACCACCCTGAAACCTGCTCAAAATCAAAACTTGACGCAACCGTCAGAAACAAGTCTCCTGTCCTATCCGAATGCGTAAGCGTATAGCACCTAGGCAAAACAAAAACATCAGGCATAACACCCTCAAAACGAACATGAAGCTTCTCAGGGTTCAGACGACCCAAGCCAAACCAACCTCTAAAACTCTAATGAAACCACAACAAAATAAACCCCACGCGAACCAAACTTAAAGCCTCTCCACTTTCGATAGCGTAGCAATATACGCATTTGTCGCTAAACCTATGAAAAGCCCAGTTTCAACCACACCCGGAATCATTTTAAGCTTCACCTCAAGCTCCACAGCATCACGTATCACACCAAAACCCGCATCAATAACGACGTTTCCATTGTCAGTTATCACAGGCCCAACCTTTCCTTTCCCCTCCCTCAAAACCGCAGACCCACCAAACTCGCCAATTCTACGCCTCACCAAACCAATAGCAAAAGGCAAAACCTCAACAGGCACAACCTGACCATTTTCACCAAGCACCTTAACCCTTTTACTTTCATCAGCTACGATAATATTCTGTTTCGACGCTGAAGCCACAATCTTCTCACGAGCCAACGCTGCACCCATACCTTTTATCAGGTTCAGTTTTGGGTCTATTTGGTCCGCGCCGTCAATGGTTACGTCAATTACACCGTGTTCCTCCAGCGTAGTCACAGGAATTTCGTGTTTAGCTGCTAACAGAAACGCTTGATAACTAGTTGGTACAGCCAACAAGCTTAGGCGTTCACTCTTCATTCTTTCGCCTAACGCTTCTATGGCGCAAGCGGCTGTGCTTCCACTTCCCAAGCCAACGACAAAACCGTCTTTAACGTGCTTAACCGCTTCGTAAGCGGCTTTCCGCTTAAGCTCTCCAATGTTTTCAGGATTCAATTTCCATCTGCCCCAGCTTATCTAAGACTTTTTCTACTTCGCTTCTGATTTCCTCTATGCGCTTTTCAGCTTCACTCTTCGGGCTTGGTTGCGCAGGCTTTCGCCTCTTTTTCGGTTTCGTTTTCTCCTCTTCTTCCTCTTCTTCCTCTTCAGCTTCTTCGAGCATTGCTGTCGGCATTTTCACGCGTACTTCTTTCACGGCTTGCACGTCGATTTTTGACCTTAACTCTTCAACTTTCGTGTTTAAGTCTCCGAAGCGTTCGCTGAAAAGTTTCATCAAGTCTTCCTGCATGCCTTCAAGCTCATGCAACGCTACAATAGTTTCATCTTTCGCCATGGACTCTTTAACGGATTTCATACGGCTCTTGTAGGATGCAGCAAGTCTTTCACGTTCTTGCTCACTGATTTTTCCTTCCGCGTGAGCCTCATAAAGCCGTCTTATAGAGTCGCTTAAAATTTCCCTTTCCAAATCAAGAATGCGCAGTTCATCCTTCGCTTGGGATGCATCGTTTGTCTGCACGCTCTTCGTAACTTTAAACGGTAAACCCTTAAACTCCGGTTCCGCCTTAGCCTGCACATCCGCCTTTTCAGGCTGCTTCCTAAGTAATCTCATGGCGTAAATGATAATCACACAGGCGATAATCACCACTAACGCTACTGCCGCAATAATTGTGGAATCCTCGAAAGCCATGATATCCTCTGTAACTCATTGGTTCTTGAATATATATAAATTATATAGCGTGTTCCCCAATTAACGTTCCCATGGAACCCAAAACACATAAAAAACTTCAAAGCGACTACGCGTTGAACAAGAAGGGAAAAACTGAAGTTCACAACCCATGCAAGCGCAAACGAAGAAACAATACTCGGGAAAGACTATACCCCCCTTATGTAAGGGGATAAACAGCTTCTGCGGATAAGAACTATATGTTCTAGGTGTCATTAGGCGGCAAATATATTGTTTGTCAAGAAATCTTGACTAAAAATCTTTGTTGTTGGGCTTGTTTTGTCAAGAAACCTTGATAAAAACGCTTTTACTGCGCAAACAGCGCGGTATTAAGTAGGGATTGCCTGTGAAGACGCTGCCAACAGCAGTTTTAATTTCTGCGCTTCTAATGTCAGCGGTAGTTGGAATACATTTTGTGTCTCTGGCTGGGGCGTACCCTATTGGACCTCCGTCGCCCGATATGCCTTTGATTACTATCGGAAGCGACGGGAGCATCTTTCCTAGTAGCACGCTCATCATTAGAGCTGGAAGCGATTACACGTTAACTGGTGACATCATTAACTACAGTTTGGAAGTTAGGTGTAATAACATCACTTTAGATGGGGCTGGTTTCACTATTCGAGAGACCCCTTCCTCTGGGTATGCTCCGAGTTGCGGTTTAACTATTTACTCTAACGGCGTGACTGTCAAAAACCTGAACATTGAGTTCCGTGACGCTGCGATTGAAGTTAATGGCTCTCACAACGTTGTTAGAAATAACACTTTATGCTCAAGCGCCAATATAGCTGGAAACTACAATGAGATACTAGAAAATGTCTTTCCGCGCTCATACCTAACTGTAGAAGGCGATTACAACACCATAAAAGGCAATCTTTTAAGCGGCAGGAGCATTATTGCGGGAGGGAATTTTAACAAATTTATCGCAAATACTATCGAGCAATGCATTTACTTCGCTGTTTTACCCTCTGAGGGAACAAACTTTTTCCATCTGAACAATTTCATAAACAACACCTTGTTTTATAATTACCCAGACGACTCTACTACTGAAATACCGGGACTGAACTTGGCAATGCTCCCTCAAGATAACGTTTCCCCGCTAAGATGGGAAAGTATTCCGTATGGCTGGAAGGCAATTTACCCCGCCAACACCGTTTTCGATAACGGTGCACTCGGCAACTACTGGAGCGACTACACCGGAGCAGACGCCAACCACGACGGCGTAGGCGACACTCCATACATAATAGGCGGAACCCTGCAGGACAATTACCCGCTAATGGTCCCCTTCAACATTTCAAATGTGCCCTTCGAGCCACCAGAATCGTTGTCCATATCGCCTTCAACGTCGCCTTCTACACAAGACAATTCTCAATCGCCAGAACCACAAAACAATCAGTCTTTCCCAACTGTTTTTGTCACAACCGCTTCTGCAGCTTCAGCATTTATCTTCGGCGTGGTTCTGTTGGTGTACTTCAAAAAACGCATAGCAATCAGGGATAAACATGAATAACCGAGTTCTGCTAATCAGCATTACAGTGATTTGTTCAGTTTTGATATTCGGGATAGCAGCTTATGCCACATTACGCCTTCAGGATACGGTTCCACGCCTTGAGCGTATTATCGTGGTTCCGGATGATTTCGCAACAATAAGCGATGCTGTTGGCAACGCTACTGAAGGCTCCACCATATACATTAAGAAAGGAACCTACAAACTCCCCAAAAACGACAAACTAGTTATTAACAAGACGCTTTCAATCAGGGGTGAAGATGCCGTAGACACTGTATTAAACGGCTCAGGGGTCGCTTCTGGAGTACTTCCAATGAAGAATAAAGCGGCGGGTACGGCAGGGTATACGCTTTTAGGTGCGGAAACACGCCCAATTAACGGTATTTTCCTACACAAGGTAGCAATTTGGGTATATGCTGACAACTTCAGGATTTCAAATTTAACAATCACCAACTGCGACGTTGGCATCTCCGTAGTTGGAAATGGAACCGAAATAAGCAACACCAATATGGCTGGTATAACAGTGAGAGGGTCTTACTCGAAAATATTTGACAACAAAATAACAGACGCTTTATCCCTAGGAAACTCATACATGAACAGCTTTACCCTATCGGGTTCTTACAACAACATTTCCCGTAACACCATTGACAACATTGTAGGCAGCGAATTCCAAGGGAATTTCAACGTCATAACCGAAAACGCAATACATGGAAACCTTGACCTCAAGGGGTCTTCCAACATAATCGCGAGCAACTCTTTTAGAGCTTTGTATTTGAGAGCCGCGGATTCGAACATCATCCAAAACAATACCTTCAACCATCTCTCCCTATACAGCTCATCAAACAACACCATTTTTGGGAACACCGCGCGAGGTCCTTGGCATTCTGGGATTTCGATGTCCTCTGGTTCAGATAACGTGTTTTACGGGAATACCATTGCAGATTACAGCAGTGTCTCCGCATCGACTGGCAGGCCTTCTGGTAAAGGCGTAAGCATCGGAAGCATGGCGACCAACAACCTATTCTACCATAACAACTTCGTGAATAATTACATTAACCTCATTTACAACTGGAATCCACAAATGAACAACATAAACTATTGGGACAATGGCACGGTGGGCAACTACTGGAGTGATTATAATGGTACTGATGCTGACAGCGACGGCATAGGTGACACTCCTCACATTATTTACTACGAAAATGTCGACCGATACCCCCTTATGATTCCTTTCAACATCGAAAGCGACAATACCGAATTACCAGACAAAGTTTTTCGCTAATTTCCTGTTTTCTGTTGTTTCAGTAGTTTTGCGATGAAGAAGCCGTTGCTTTCGTGAACGTGTGGGTAAAGCCTCCTGCACTTGTCCAGCCCTCTCAGCCCAGGCAAACCCATGCTCGGCGTTATGTCTGCAAGCGAGAATTCTGGGTGCTGCTTCAAGTACCGCTCGATAATCATCTCGTTCTCTTCGATGGTGATGCTGCAGGTGGAGTAGGTTAAGACGCCGCCGGCTTTCACTTTTTCGGCGCAGTTGTTTATCATTCGCCACTGAATGTCCGCCATTTTCTCAATCGACCGCGGGTTAAGCCGCCACTTGGCTGAAGGCTGCTTGGCGAAGACTCCGGTGCTGGTGCATGGAGGGTCCAAAACTACCACATCTGCTTCCAATTTGAAGGGCAAAGAAACACAAGCATCCGCGAAGACTGGCTCCGAAATTTTCACGCCCATACGCGCCACTTCCCTTCTCCACGCCTGCATCCTCCGCACAGAATAATCCACCGAGTAAACGCTACCACGGTTTTGCATGAGCTGCACCAAGTACGTGGTTTTAGCACCGGGAGCCGCGCAAACATCCAAAACCGCCATTTCAGGTTTGGGGTCGGCAGCTTCTGCAGCGAAACAACTAGCCTTATCTTGAATGTAAAATAAGCCTTCACGGAAGCTCGCTGCATCTGTTAAAGACTGTTTCGAGCCCACGACCTTGTAGACGTGTTTCAGTGGTTTAATTTTTTCCAGTTTAATGCCTTCAGCCGCGAGGGTTTCCAGAATCTCTTCTTCAGGTGCTTTAAGCGTGTTTACCCTGATGCAGGTTGGCGGTGGATAAATGTCTCCTTCCAGAAAGGCTACGGCTTCACAGCGTCCGAGAAGGTTGATGCAATACTTGACGAACCAGGTAGGGTGGAAGGTTTGGAGACCAATCTTTTCCTCGGCGTCTGCTTCTTTCAGAACCGAATCTAACTGGCGTGTCAGCAGAAAACCTAGGAATGGCTCAACTTCTCTGAGGGTTTTCCAGCCTAAAATTGATCTGCCCAGCTTGGCGATGTTTTCAGCCTCTTTCAGGTCGAATTCACCCCAACGCTTAGCGATTCGGGTTTGGTAAACATAAAGCCGCAGGAAAGCTTGAACACCCATGTTAAACTCGCTGATTTCTTTAGGCGACAGTACAGTGTTGACTACTTTATCTATTAGGTTCTTCCGCCGCACAGTTTCAACAACCAAGCCGTAGGCGTATCTAATAGCATTAGGATTTTTTACGCCCAGTTGCTTAACGGTTTTAGCCAGAGCCAAACGTTCGCTCAGCTTCTGCAATTCTATCCAACTCAAGCTCTCGATGGCAATAGTCCAAGCGTCCTTCAGCAAATATCTCACACAGCTAAACCATACAACCGCACAAATAAAAATGCCCCACATCAAAACGAGCTAAAGCACGCTTCACAAATGAAAAGAGCTCCCCAACCCAACAAACCCCACACCATCATATTTGCCGCATATTTGGAGCCTAATAGAAATTCATTGCAGAAACTATAGAGGGGTCTACTTGTAATGGCGTTTTTTTAGCCAAAGCGAAATCCAGCCTATTTAAAAGGGAGGGGGTACAGTTTCTGAGCATAATTGATAGACGGGAATGTGGAGGAGAAAACGAGTATGCATTTGGAGGAGATGAAGAAGGAAATTGAGTCTCTTGTTTTGGAGAAGGGTTTCTATAATAGGCTTGAAGATATTCCTAAGAAACTTCTTTTCGCCTTCATTGAGTTGGGTGAAGCCAGTGACGCATGGAAGAAAGGTGCGGCAGAAGAAAAAATCGCTGAAGAATTAATCGATGTTATTTTTTACCTTTTGGACACAAGCCGTTTGGCATGCCCCTCTGTAAATATGGACGAGGCGTTTGCGAAAAAGTTAAGCAAGAACCGCAGTAGACCATACCAGTACGGTGAAGGCCACAGAAACAAGTAAACAAGCTTTTTGTGAGCCATTAAAAAGAGGCTAGTTTTTGCGGAAAAGCCTGTGCCAACCACAAGTGTGGCACTGAGCTGATTTCTGTCGTAAATTAAAATCTAATTTGCCGCTACAAACTGGACATTTCATGTAAATACCTTCTATGTTTGCTACAACAGAAAGCTGCGACCTAATAACGGCTTATTCCGAATCTCGACATATTCGAAGGCTGCTGACAGAACCCTGTAGTTACTTTTTATTCTAGACTGGTTGTTGCTTGAGTTCTAAGAGGTTTTTATGGAAGTTTAGCAGATTATTGAATAGTTGAGGCTGAAAGTGAAGTTTGACTATCCTGCTGCGGTGAGTTTTCGCTGTGCGAAGTGCGGAATATGCTGTGGCGACACAAAAGAAAAGACTAGGCGCATTCTTCTTCTGACGCCAGAAGCCGAACAGGTCTCCAAGGCAACTTTACAGCCGACCTCGAAGTTCGCGGTGAAAATTGAGGGCAGGGAGCCTTACAGGTACGAGATGAAAAAGAGAGTGGAAGACGGCAAATGCGTTTTTTTAGAAAATGACCGCTGCACCATCTACTCGGTTAGACCTTTGATCTGCAGGTTTTACCCATTTGAACTTAATTCATGCGGTGGAAAGTACAGTTTCCGTTTTACGGAAGAGTGCCCAGGCATAGGCAAAGGCAGCGTTTTAGGTGAGGAGTATTTCAGAAAAATGTTCCGCTTGGCACGCGCTAAGCACAGACAAGCAGCAGATTCAAGCGGGGAAAGCTGATTTAGTAGGATACAACTGAAAAGTTTGTGTGGCGTCTATGGTTTATTTCGCTGTTTTTAGGTCTGTTTGAGATTAGCGGTTGTTTTTGCGTGTATTTGTATCCGCAATCGCACTCGAAACCGGATATTTTTCCGTTTTTGCGTGATATGGGACGCCATTTGTGGCTACAGCAGTTGGTGTTTTTCTTGTGGATGTGCCATAACGCTTTTGCGTCGTCAAAGGTTATTGTTGCGTGTTTTTTCGCTGAAGTTAGGTACCATACTAGGCAGCATGTGAAGGCTACCCAGAATGCGGGTATGCTTATTAAGAGTATTTCAATCATGGTTTTTCACTTTTTGTATTTTTGTTCTACGCCTATACAATATGTCTTTTTTGAGACATATTGTGAAATAAGATATATTATATCTTAAGATATAAAGTTTACTATCCCTTTCAAACCCGAACAACAACACAAAAGCCACTAAAGCTGCCGCAACACATCTGCTTTCTCCAAAATATAACCACAATAATGACACTTCAACAAAAGAGGCTCCTCACTCTCAACATAAAACTTAGCTGTCGCAGGCTCGTTACTGTTACTTATACAAGCAGGGTTCACACAGTTTATGATTGCCTCAATGACTTTCGGCAACTTCACCTCCAACTTTTCCACCACATCATAATCGCGGATAATGTTAATAGAAGCATGAGGCGCCACCAAAGCAATCCTGTTGACTTCCCGAGCGTTAAGCGCACGCCCCTCGATTTTCACAATATCCTTCACCTTGAAACGTTTACTCGGAACGTTAACGGCAATAGTCATAACCCTCTTCTCGCGACCTGTTATCCCCAAAATTTTAACAACATCTAGCGCGTACCCGCCACTTATATGGTCAATAACGGTGCCATCCTTAATTTTTGACACACGCAGTTCCTTCTCACTCATTACAAACCCCACAAAGCCTATACACTAGGTAATAAATAAAAATTTTAGGAAAAACATCCCGCTTCAGTTGTCGTATGATCCTACAGCGGTTATGTCAAAGTTAAATGTGTTTATTCCGCTGATGTCCGTGCTGACGGTTAAGGTTATAGTCACTGGAATAGTTGTGTCTGCTTTAAGTGTTCGACCGTTGTAGTCCCAAGTTAAAGTCATGTATGTGGAAGCCGCTGTCGGACTCCAGTCAGATGTTGATAAACTCAGGGTCAGAGGCAAGGCCCCTTCGTTGCTTATGTAGACTGTGAAGCTTTTGCTAGAGCCTGGAGCTAAAGACCCCCAATCAAGTGCGTTAACGCTACGCGTTGACTGTTCATCCCAATAAACTCCGATGCCTACTGCCTTAAAGCTTCCAACGCTGGAGATTGTGCTACTCGTCTGAAAGAGTGACCTGACGTTGGCAACAAGTAACCCAGATAGAATTCCAGCAATTAACATCACTGCTATGACTGCTGGCGCGAGTTTAATCCATTTTCCTCGTTTTATACGATTGTCCCGCTTGTTCAGTTCGTCAAGTTTTCCCAGCGGTTTTCCCCTTTCCAATTTTTTCTTCTGCATTATCTTTATCGTAAGTTACTTATATCTTTGAGTTTTTGAGAGCTGGATTTCAGTCATATGCAAAGTTTGATGCAAAAGTGAGAAGCGCGCTTTGCAAAGTTTAGAAAGTTGAGTTAACTAAGCCTGAAGCGGCAAGGTTATGACAGCTTTTTGTTCCCAAAAGACTGGAGAGCGTGGAAAAGTAGGGTTTAGAATACTTGAAGTTGTGTGGTTGGAAAAGGTAGGACGCGTGTGGTTAATGCTTCGTGGCGTCTAATATTATGTAGAGGATGTTATTTCCGCGGAGCAGCACGTTTCCGTAGTTTGTGAGCAGCTGCTCATTTTTGCATTCAGTTGCTCCTTCCAGAAGTATGTTCATGTGTCCGTCGCACTTGATCATTTTTCCCTTGTATTCGCAGCCGTTTTTTAGGACGACTTCAATGTTCCCGTGTAGCTGTTTAATGAGGACGTTCAACGGTTTTTTACTTGGCTCCATTATAACACCGTATTCCATTAGTCAATATATGCATATGCGAAAGCCATCATATATAAAAGTTTTATCCATCAACAACACCAGAAAGCAGAGTCCTTTTAGGGCGCTTTGGAATGAGGCTATAGTGAACTTTTCCTTTTAGCCTTTGTCTGAAGGAGAAATGGGTCGTAAATAGCGATATATGTTTGGAAAGGTTTATTTTTAGGCGTGGTGCTAAAGTGTAAAATTGCAGGCGGACCATCTGTGTCCGTTGGGATGTGGCCCATGTTGGGCTGAACCGTAAGCAGTAGATTAGAGGTGTAAAAAGAAAGATGGCATACAAGTACATAGCTGAAGCATGGTCTAAACCAGAAGAGTGCTATTTGGACGAGCTTATGCGTCAGAGGCTTATCGCGTGGCGAAAGCAGCGAACTGTAATCCGTATAGAAAAACCTACGCGGATTGATCGCGCCAGAAAACTCGGCTACAAAGCCAAGCAAGGCTTCGTTGTAGCTCGTACGCGCGTGAGAAGAGGTGGATTGCGTAAGAAGAGGCCAAGAGCTGGGCGTAGACCTAAACGGATGGGTGTTGCGAAGTTTAAGCCTGGCAAGAGCTTGAGGCTTATAGCTGAAGAACGCACTGGCAAAAAGTTCCCGAACTTGGAAGTTTTGAATAGTTACTGGGTGGGGGAAGATGGGCGTTCGAAATGGTTTGAGGTTATAATGGTTGACCCGAATCATCCTGTGATAAAAACGGATAAAGATGTGAGTTGGGTGACCGAGAAGCAGCATCACCGCCGTGTTTTCAGAAGCCTAACAAGCGCAGGTAAAAAGGTTAGAAGCCTACGCAGAAAAGGCAGGGGTGCAGAAAAAGTCAGACCCAGCAAACGCAGAGGCGCCAAAGGAACTAAGTGAAATGCATCACATAAAACCCAGAATCAACAAGAAAGACGGTAAGCAACGAAGCGGCAGAGGTTTCAGCCTAGAAGAACTTGCTAAAGCAGGATTGACTTTGGCAGAAGCTAAAAGGCTGGAGGTACCTGTGGATAAGCGGAGAACAACTTTTCACGATTGGAACGTGAAAGTTTTAAGAGCCTACGCTGAAAAGGTAAAAGCCGAGGTTAAGCCGAAGCCGCAGCTGAAGAAAAAAGCTAAAAAGTGAAACCGCTTTAACAAAACGCGGTGGCATCGTGTCTTCTAAACCGCCTATTGGCTATATTGATGTGCGAGTTTTTGCTCACGCTACTGAAGACTCTGAAAAAGTGTTAGCTGCCGTTCGCAATCTTTTGCCTTTAGAGGTGGGTGAAGAGGCGGTTTTCAAGAAGACGCAGTTGAGTGGGCATCATGGAAACTCGATTGTTTTTTTTGAGGCGAAACTTGTGGATAAGCAGGTGCTTCCTGATGTTTTACGGAAGATTGGGGCTGGGTTAACGTCGTTGGATAAGGAGCAGTTGGGTGGTGACGTGAAGTTGCATTTGGAGAAGCGGAATCTTTACCTTAGGTTTGACAAGCAGTCTGCTTTTCAGGGTGAGGTGCGTTTTTCGCAGAATGATCCGATACACTTTAAGGTTCATTTTAAGAACAAGAGTTTTGAGGAGATTGTGGAGTTTTGCAGGGGTGCGGGGTTGTTGCCGTGAAGCGGGTTTTTGCGGATTTGCATTTGCGTTTGAACGTGAAAGATTCTGCTGGTGCGTTGCGGGTGTTGAGTAAGGTTGCGGAGCTTGGTTACGGTTTGGTTGGTGTGTCTTTTGCGGCGGAAACGCGTGCTGAGGAGGTTGAGAGGTTGCGGGGTGTTTGTGGCGAGGTTGGGTTGGATCTTGTTTCGCGGGTGGATTTGCGTCCGCGTGGTTCTGATGATCTTATGCGGCAGTTGAGGCGGTTAAGGCGGAGGTTTGAGGTTGTCGGTGTTGCTTGTGAGAGTAAGGCGGTTGCACGTCAAGCGGGTAAGGATAGGCGTGTTGACTTGTTGAGTTTTCCTTTGCTGGATTTTCGCCGGAGGTTTTTTGACCGTGCTGAAGCGGAGTTGGCCCGTGGTGGGTTGGCGGGTTTGGAGGTTGATGTGAAGCCGTTGCTTGTTTTGGAGGGTCCTGTACGGGTTAGGTTGCTTTCTTGTTTGCGCCGAGAGGTTGCTATTGCTAGGCGTTTTGGTGTGCCTGTTGTGGTTTCCAGTGGTGTTTCGCGGGAGTTGTTGTTGCGGAAGCCGCGTGAAATGGCTGCTTTGGGTTTTCTTTTTGGTTTGGATGAGGTTTCTGGTTTGGATGCGGTTTCTCGGAACCCTGTTGCGCTTGTGGAGCGTAACCGTGAAAAGCTCAGCAGCGGGTTTGTGGCTCCTGGGATTCGTGTGGTGAAGGAGGGAAAGGACTGTTGAAGCGGGTTAAACGGCGTTACTTGGCTTTGCAGCTGGATTCTGACGGTTTACCCAGCAGAAAAGAGTTCATCGGCGCGGTTTGGGATGCTGTCACAAAGCTTTACGGCGAACACGGCGCAAGCCAAACAAGCCTAGCATTGATTGACTATGACATGGAGAAGAAAACCGCGGTGTTACGCACCAACCTAGCAACATTAAACTTGGTCAGAGCATCCTTAGCCACAATCACATCCATAGCAGGCAACGAAGCAGCAGTACACGTCACAGCAATCTCAGGAACCATAAAAGCATTACACCAAAAAACCAAACAACCACACACCAGCAAAACAAAGAGAACTGGCGTGTGATTTTTTTCTATAGCCCCCTTATATAAAGGAACTATAAATAGTGATGAACCACGCCGTGCAGGGTAGACCTCCCCCTCCCGTTTTCTGCAATGATTAACTATTAGGCGCCAAATATGTTTTGTACATATACGCGCCATTAACGATGCATCACTTGTTATGTCCAGACGCTCTTCTCTACAGAGAATTCACCTATTTCAACTACTGCACTATATTCGCCATTATGGTAAACTTTGAATGTTATGCGTGTTTGACCCGAATCATCTAAGGTCACACTTTCAATCTCCGGCAACATGGAGGGACATGATAAAGTTACTGTTACATTTGCACCGGGTTGAGCCGTAATATCAACATAGATATTGCTGTGTGTCCTCAAACCTTCAGAATTCAGGATCCATTCAGATGACAAATTCACTTCGGGGTCAATCCTTGGATCGGTCATGGGGGTCTCCTCAGGATCTGTTTTAGGACCTTCATCAGACACTTCTATTCCATTAAGATATACACGAACTGAGGAGCTAAATGCATAGTTCCGCTGAGTGACTGATCCAGCGGCGTTTTCTAACAACCAATCATCTACAGATTCGTAGGTAGTCATTGTTTGGTTTACTTTACCAATGAGGCTGTACCATAGGTAAGCAACTCCTGGTTCGTCACAGGTAAATGCATTGTCATCAACAGTCACAGTTTGACCGACAAAAACAGTTGTAAGACCGGGTTTGTCACTGGAGTCTCCCACTGGTGTAAGCTTAGTTCCATGATTAGTCCAAAAACCCATGATTGATACCTGAGGTGTGAGGAATTCTATATCTATTACTGTTGAGTCACCAGTGACACTTGGGCCTATCAAATAGTTATCTTTGTTCAATGTGAACTTGGCATTCGTAAGAACTCGTTCACCTACTGGAGTATCTGATGCAGAAACCACAAGGTCATATACGCCAAGATCAGGCTTGATCCAAACTGTACTGAAGTGCGTAAGTGGAACGGTTACGTTTTGTTTTTTTGTTTCGAAATCTACTTCAGTCTGGGTGTTGTTAACTAAATCTATTCCAGTGCTAGTCGAAACAAAAACCATTGGGAATAGATTATTAGTCCCATCAAGTGAGACTTCAAATAATATTTTATCTTTGAATACGAGCCCGTCAGGTTCTAGTTCATAAACTATCAAAGTTTCATTCTCAAATTGACTGTTTGATATTCTTGTGACGGAAATATCATCTAAATTCACATCATCTGGCAACGTGTCTCTTGGAATGATCAGTTTAGCCAATTCATCATTTGACTTTATGGAGAATTCATCCAATCCAGAATCCCTCAATAGAAGAATAGCGACGATAAAGCCAACAAGGACAACTGCAATAATCAATACTATTATCGCTTTGCTTGACATAAACCTAAGTATTTGTCTATTCCTTTTAATGGTTTTGCAACGAATTCCTTTTACCAAATTCCATCAGTCTTTCTTCTCGTTTCTAATATTTTGAGCAAAAAAGCCTCATCGGAATGTACATCTTAAGTTTTTGAAACCTTTAGTTTTTTGCCCCGTCTTTACCCAAACAAACCCCCTATGAATTTCATATTAAAGAAAAAAGAGGAAAGGATGTGTGAGTTATGTTGGGTATGCGAATCCAATGCTGGCATAGTGGAATCTGAGGTTACTGGTGGGAATAACATCGGGTATGCTTACGTAGACGGAATAGGTGTAAAGGCTATTATCTATGGTTGACCAGCCAATTGTAGTATCAACACTGGAACCGAACCCAGCACTACCAGAAGACGTGGCAACCGCCATTGCACTAAGGATATAGTCGTCATTATCGAGTCTTATTAGGTAGCAGTTTATATCCTCGCTTGCATCTGCATCATCCCAGTAAAACGTAACGTTTGTGACAGTAACTCCGTGCGGAAGCTGAACTGACCCAAAGAAAGCGACACCAGTTGTACCAGAGTTTTGGAGATAATGACTTATATCAGCGTCGTCATAAGTTGACGCAAATGCTGATGCTGGAACTGAAATGTAGCCTGTGGGGTCAAACCCGATGCCGGGCTCACCTTGTATTCCTTGGATGCCCTGTATGCCCTGATCTCCCTGTTCACCCTGTGGTCCCTCTGGTCCTACAGCTCCATCCTCTCCATCTTCTCCTGCGGGTCCTGTTGGTCCTCGTGGTCCAGTAGCGCCAGTAGCTCCTGCGGGTCCTGTAGCTCCTGTTTCGCCCTGGTCGCCCTGTATTCCTTGTGGTCCCTGTTCGCCTTGCGGTCCTTCTGGTCCCTCCGGACCAGTTATCACCATAGAGATACCAGCTGCGACAGCGCTTGACGCCAAAACTGCAATCACAACTATAGCAATAAATTGTGTCATTGAAGCCATGTTTTTCTCACTTAAAACCCAAATATGAGGCTGAATTGTTTTTAACAGCTTTGTTGTACTTAAATTTCAGTTTAATTTGAAAATCTTTAATTGTTTTGTTATTAAACCTTAAAGATGTATTGATTCTTTTATTGAATCTGATTTCGCGCGCTGAGAGAGAGGCGCGGTATTTGAAAATGATAAAAATGCTTCATTTCTGTGTTGTTTCAACTGCTTCGATGAATTCGCTCAGGATGTTGTAGGTTATTCCCCAAACTATGCCTTCTGCGAATATGTACGCGGGAACTTTTCCGAAGCTAAACTGGACGGTGCCCTTGCGTTGAATAACCTCCTCGTAAGGCACCCATATGAAAGTTTCCAACTCTGCCTTGTTCAGCTTCAGCCGCGGCTCACCCTCCAAAAGAACCACAAAAGGCAGAATCTTGAAGTCAGGCTTCGGCTCCGACCGCACAGCACCCAAAACCCCCAGAAACCGACACGGATCAACCGTTACACCAGTTTCCTCCAACGTCTCCCGCAGAACCGTATCTTTCAAGCTTGCATCTTTTGGCTCCCATTTTCCCCCAGGAAGCGCCATCTGCCCTGACCAAGTATCCGACGGATTCTTAACCCGCCTAACCAAAAGCAAATCAAAATCACCTTGCCTAGGCTTCAAAAGCAAAGCTACAGCCGCATTTCCACCCTGCCCGTCTGAAACGGGCTTCAGTGCCGTGGACAGTTTCGCGATGACTTCGGCGCTAACCATCTTACTCACTTATGTTGAAAGGCTACGCTGCTATATTTGATTTATTCATCTGTATAAGAAAATATTTGCTGTTTTGAATTATGGGTTTTAGCGCTTTTTTATTGCTGCAAGCTTTAAATATTTACTTGAACAATGCCAACAATCGTTGGTGGCATTCATGGGTCTCGATTGGAAGCAGTGGAGCCGAAGCGATATACTCTACGGTATCGTCGCGCCAGTTCTTGTTGTCTTAATTATTGTAGCAATTTCCCAGTTAAGCCGCCTTCTTGGCGGGGGATTTGAGGGCCTTAGCGGCATAGTGATTGGAATTACAATGGAGCTTCAAGAGCTAGTCTTGATAACTGTGGTTCCGCTTTTGCTCGGGTTGGTTTGGAACCAGTGGGCGGGTGGAGCATCAGGTTTTCTGATGGGAAGTATCTATGCGCTGTATTGGGCAGACAGTTATCGCTCCCCCATGGCTGGGAATATCGCGGGTTCAGGTACTGTTTTGTTGGCGTATCTTCTTAGCGCAATGTTAATTGGTTACATGGCTGGCGCGTTGAACAAGCGCTCAGGTGATTTCCGTAGACTGCTTATCTCCGGAGTAGTCGCGGCAACTATTGGGGGTGTTCTGCTTTTCGGGGTGTTTCAGCTTTCACCCGCAAACGTGGTAACGGGTATTGATGGCTTCTTGCTCACTGTGTTGTCACGAACAGCTTGCGGAGTAATAATACCCATAATAGCTAAGGTTTTCATGTGGTATGGAATTACCGTAAACAAAAGCCAACTTACGTAAACATTGATTTTAAAAGTTAGGTTGAGCCCTTTCGTAATTTACTAATTATCTCGCGGGTTTCTTTTTTGGAAGGGAACGTTATGGCGCCGACCCGACATTGTTCTTCGCAGCCTGTGCAGAACACCACGCAGTTATTGGGGTTTTTCACAACTGACCTCTTTTTATCGTCTTTCTCTTCAGACTCGTATACGCCGAGCGTACAGTAGTCTGCGCATTTTCCGCAGCTTGTGCATTTTTCGTAGTTGATTGTTGGACCCCACGGTATCTTGCTTCGGGGAACGCCGTGATATGTTTCTTGGGGCATTGTTTTTTGTCTCCGTTTTTTGGTGTTTGGTTCTATGTGAATACATAACAATATTTAAATATTTATATGTACTATTCTCGATTATGCCTTCAAAACCAAACAATCTAACACGCTTCAAAGCCAAAATCTTCAACGCACTCTCAGACCCAATCAGACTCGAAATAATCGAGTTCCTACGCAATGGAGAAAAATGCGTCTGCGAAATCACACCCCACCTCAAACTCCTCCAGCCAGTTGTCTCACGCCACCTGAAAATCCTCAAAAACGCAGGCTTAGTCAAACGAAGAAAACAAGGCACCTGGCACATGTACTCGCTAACCACCCCCGAAGTCTGCAAAGTAATCGACCAGCTAACCCCAGAATTACTTGACACGCTTAAACAGAGAATAATCGAGCAAATAGCATAAGACGAAGGGGCGAACAAAATGCCTGAGCAAAAGTGTGACGAAGTTCAGTTAGGCTTTTTCGAGAAGTACCTTGCAGTTTGGGTTTTTTTGTGCATGGTTATTGGGCTTTTGCTGTCTCAGTTTGTTCCACAGCTAAGCCTCGCCATAAACGACCTCCAGTTCGCAGGAATATCAATACCGATAGGCGTGTGCCTCTTTCTGATGATGTACCCCGCACTGCTAAACCTGCAATTCAGCGAACTGAAGAAACTCGCGAAAAACCCCAAACCAATCATCTTAACACTAATATCCAACTGGATTTGGGCACCCATAATAACGGCCTTGCTGGCATACTACTTCCTAGCAGGCAACGACCAGCTAATTGTCGCCCTGATACTCCTCGGCTCCAGCCCCTGCACCGCCATGGTATGCGTCTGGGGCGCCCTCGCCAACGGAAACCAAGAACAAAACGTAGTCAACACAAGCCTAAACACAATAACAATCATGTTCCTGTACGCGCCCATCGTAACCTTGTTGACGGGCGTCCAGAACATCCAGATTGACCGCTTAGCACTTCTCATGTCCGTACTCGTGTTCATCGGCATTCCACTGGTTCTAGGCATAATCACAAAGAAAGCCATCAAAGCCAGAAAAGGCGAAACGTGGTTCCAAGAAACTTACAGGCCAGCCGTCGGAAACGTTGCTGTGGCGGCTCTTTTAGCAACACTGGTTGTTCTGTTCTCGCTGAACGGACAAGTGCTAATACAACACCCCGAGGAAATGATAATAGTTTCAATCCCGTTGCTGCTAGGCTTCTTCATAATTGTCGGCTTAAACCTGCTGGTTACACGATTTGCAGGACTCAAATACAAGGAAGGCATAATCGCCGTCATAATCGGGTCATCCAGCCACTTCGAAATCGCCATAGCCACAGCCATAAGCATCTACGGACTCGGCTCCCAAGCCGCACTAGGAACCACCATGGGCCTATTCTGGGAAGTCCCAGTAATGCTCACCCTCGTGTACATAGGCAAAAAACTCGGAAAAAGAGGCTTCTGGAAAAGCGATTAGGTTGTCCAGAACGCGAACACCTGCATGTTCTCACCGAACTCGCTTTTGATGAACCGAATTACGTCTTCGTCTGTTAAACAGCGGACTCCGTTCTTGTCTTCGTGTATCTGGATTCCTGTTTCTCTCATCACGTTTTCTTTTCCTTTGGGAAAATCAAGGTAAACGTGGTAGCCGCCTCGCGCAAGAAGAATCAAACGTAACGCCGTTAGGTCTTTTGTCTTAGACATGGCATTCTGGTCAATGCTGAAAACGATTGAGTCAGGCTTCAACTCCTTGACTAAACGCTTAAAATCCTCCCACTTCCTGACTCTGCGTAGGTCACTCAATTCCAATCCTCAATATGCAGAATGCTTATTTTTCTTTGGTTTCTTGGGAGGCGCCCGTAATTGTTTTCGCAAGTCGCGGCTTTTTGTCGCTGGTTTTCGGCTTCAGAAGTTCTTCGACAAGCTTGAATTGTCTCTGATAAATGTGGCAGTTTTTTGAGTGGAAAATTAGCTTGCCCGTCTCCAACTGGAGGTTCCCAAGCTTGTTTATGTCTTTCACGAAAGCTTCGTTAAAAAGCTGCAAACCTGCGATGTTAGCGGGTAAACCTGCGTACGCGTCCCACGACCTGAAGTAACATGTTAAATGCATTTTTCCATCCAGAATCTCAGTGTCAATCAGGCTCAAGCAGGGCGGCTCATGCCGCTTATTATCCTCAAGGCTTTTCAGCATGTCGTTGGGTAACCTTATGACCATGGTGACTTGTCTGTCCCGCTGCTCCTGCGCATACCTTTTCACGGCTTCTTCTATCTGGTTAACAGGATGGTTAAGCCTGCTGCCGTACGTGTACGTTTCATCCTCATGTTTCTCGCCGCACCACAAATACTCCAACGCGTAACCCTGAACATACTTCATGTCACACGGCGCCTTATCGCTGACAAGCGGCCTATTTTCCGGATGCGTAATCTCTATTGTCAAATTAAGCTTCCTGGTTTCAGTGACCTCCGAGCCGTACCCCACCTGAAAAGCGTCACCCTCCCTCCAAATATTGCTTAAAGCTTGAAACCACGCATCTGGACAGTCAAACGCCGTAATCTTCACATGCTTCATAACACCACAGTCTCCAGAACTATATCCCCAACCCAAACTTCGAAACTACTTTGCCCACTTCAACCATATAAATCCTCAGTTTCAAAACACGAAGCCAACCAAACGCGGAATTTCACCAAAAGTTTCTGCCTGTTATGGTGTTTTTATGGCTTCTACGGTTCTTTTCAGTAAGAGTTGGGCGGCTTCTTGGGAGGGCCAGCCTCCGACGCCGCAGTCGGGTCCAGTGAACGTCATGCGGTCTCCATATTTCTTTTTCGCTGAGAGGTACCGTTTCTTTATCACTTCTTTGCTTTCGACAAGTTGCTCCGTTGTTGGTTTCGTCACGCCTTTATCGTTGAGTTCCGCCATGATTGAGCCTATATCTGTTCTTGAAACGCCCACGCGTATCTGCTTGTCCGCATCTTCCAGCATTTTCCGCGAGACGCTTTCAATGTTTTTGGGCGACGCACCGTACTCGAAAGACACCACATCAATATTTCCCACTTCCAAAACGTCAGGCATCCTAGACGCCGAGTGAAGATGAATCTGCCGCACAACGCCTTGAAAGTCTAAGGCTTTCTCCAAAACCTCGCGTAGAACCCCTTTTTCTGCGGCTATGTTCATGAACCCGAAGCTTGGCTCGTCAATAGATATCACTTCGGTTTTAACGTGTTTGGTGTTGACGATGCTGTTTTTGGCGAAACGCCTTATGGTTTCAGCGTAGCCGTCAAGCACATCCCTATAGGCTACCGTACCCATCTCCTGCAAGTACTGCTCCAAGGGACCAAACATGCAGGCTCGCAACGCGATTTTCTTTCCAAATTCCTCGCTTAGGCGTTTGGCTTCCGCCTCAATAACGCGCATTTCAGGCAGAAGCGCGTCCTTCTCGTCTACTACGAAAGTGCCTTTTTCCATGGCTTTGTGAACCGCGTCGCTGACCTGTCGCACGCCGTCGTAATGCCACGGAGTATTAACGACATCCAGCCCTGTGCTTATTTTCAGCTTAAACGAGTTAACTGTTATATCGTAAAAGTTTTCACGAATAAACTGGTCTCCAGTAACGTCTCGGCCATTTGTCATGCCTTCTCGTGCAAGCTGGTATGCTTTGTTGTATGTTTCCCTGTTCACTTCGGCAGGTAACGGGAAACTTCCTATGTCGTCAACTAACGGTTCCATGAAACTAATATTAGCTGTCGCCTTCTTTTAAGGCTGTAGCCAGCGTCTTCCCCGTAGCCGTAAAACTAAAAAACCCCCAACGTGTTGGAATAGTAAACTGGAATCTACCATGTCTGAGTCTTGTATATTCTGCAAAATAGTGCGTGAAGAAGCACCTGCAAGCATCGTCTACGAGGATGACAAAGTGATTGCGTTCATGAGCATCCAACCCATAAACGTTGGTCACACGCTTGTTGTGCCAAAAAACCATCATGAGAACGTATACGAGATTCCAGAGGAAGACGTAGCATACCTGTACAGAATCGTGAAGAAACTGTCTCACGCCGTGAAGAAGGCAGTAAACGCTGAAGGCATAAGAATCGTCCAGAACAACGGCGCCGCCGCAGGCCAAGTAATATTCCACTTACACGTTCACATAATTCCCATGCGCAAAGGTCGCCACGGAGTACATTACCCCGTAGACCGTGGTGCAGACGAGCTAAAAGATGACGCCCAAAAAATACGCCAGTTCATCTAAGCTGGTTCGAGGGTGACTTATCTCCACATAATTGCTCATGGAGATTGCTCACGCGTGTTTTTGCTGCTGAATTCTGGGCGAGTTTTGTCTGAAATCAGCTTTGACAGGGACACGTATAAAAGAGGGCAAACGTATTTGCTACCCTGCAAAAAGCGGGAGAAACATGACTGAAGAACCTAACAAGAATGAAGCCCCCCTTCCAGAGAAACTTCTTATTGATGATCCAATGAATTTTCCGTTCCACGCCGCTTATGTTGTATACGCGGAGTTGTTTGACAACATAACTAGCGCAGACGCGAGGGGAGATTTAAACAGGAACATCGAGGCATTAAAAGAAAACAGGATAGACCCTGAAACCTTTTACAGGAACATAGCACACCACCGGAACATGGGTCCTGACAAACGTCGCGAAAGGTTTTCTTTGCAGACTCAGAGGAAAAGGGACTGGCGCAAGAAAGCTCAAAGGCAAGACAGAATCAAGAGACACAAGAAATAGGCAAAAATACCCTCACTCTGTTTTAGCGGATTCCTTTTTCTCATAACAGTATTGATTCAACGCTAAGGTTTAGTACGACTTCTGCAATGTCGCTGGCATACTCTGCGGTTCTGCGGATGCTTTCAATTATTAATCGCAGATGCGGGGCGTCTTCAGCATCTATTTTTTGAGAGGAAACCACAGCCGCTTTCTCCAATGAAACAATGTTTTTTGTTTTTTCAACTACGCTTTCGGCAAGAGCGTAATCTTGCCTGAAAAGTGACTCTATGGCGGTTTCAAACAGCGATACAGCTAGATTACTCATTTTTTCAAGGTTTTCACTTGTTTCGGGTTCTAACTTGTTTTTCATTAACAAAACATTGTCTGCGATGCTGGCTGCGTGGTCCGCGGTTCGTTCCACAGCTTTGGTAACAAGACGATACCCTAAGCAGTCGCGGGCGTTTTTCAGGCCAATTTCTTTTATTATTCGGGGGTTTTGAATTGCAGTTTTGAGCTGGCGTATGATGTAGAGGTTGAATCTATCTACTTCGTTGTCTGTTGTTAACACTTCTTTGGCGTGTTGGCTGTCAAGTTCTTTCAAAGCGGTTATGGCGTCTCGTTGCATTGAAGCCGTTATTATGCTCATGCGCCTCAGAGCGCTTTGAACAGAAAGTTCTGGATAGCTCAAAAGCACCTGCAAAGTTAATTCTTCTGGAGTGTCTGTGACTATTTCGGTTCCGACAAGCATGTTGCGCGAAAAAGTTTTTATCGCGTGTCTCTGCCTTGTGGATAACTGGTTTTTTCCTTCGCCTTTTATGTGTATTAAGTTGTAGCCTACGAGGTAGGTTGAGACTGTTTTCCTAATTACTAAATCTGGAGAATCCTTTGGGTTGACTTTAATTGAGGTTTCATCACGTTCCTGTTGTATTGCCGTGTCAGTGGGTATGATTGATAACAAGCCGCCTTCTTCTTCGCGGAGTTTTATCACACTTCCCTTTTTGAGTTGGTTTTGATTTATCCACCTTTTAGGCAATGATATTATGTAGGTTGATCCGCCAGTGAATTGAAGTTTTCTTGTTTCTTCAGCGATTTTTGACTTTCTCAAACTAAGCGCCCCTTGGTATAGTTGGAAATAATCTATTTATAAATAGCTTGTCTATATAGTATATATATACTAATGCGAAAACCGCTATAACATTAGTATTCTTTCTAACTCTTAAAACTACAGAGGAATAAAACATGAAAAGAAAGGATGAAAGCGGAATCTCAACAATGCTTGCCGTAATCGGCATGATTGTACTGCTCATAGTTGGTTTTGCTGCTGGGTCTTATCTTAGCGCTCCGTCTTCAACATCAACTGATGACGATAGCGCTTGGCGAACGCAAAGCATAACCCTAGCAGGTTCAACCACTGTGCTACCAATCGTTAACGCTTCTGCCATCGACTTCATGAACACGTACTCTCAGGTTATAGTAACAGTATCAGGCGGCGGTTCAGGCACAGGCTACAGCAACATAATAGATGACGTAGTCGACATCGGAATGGCTTCTAGGGAGCCAAAAACGAGCGAAATAGAAAACGCGCAAAGCAAAGGAACACCTATGTATCTTTACCCGATAGCTTTAGACGCAGTTTGCGTTGTTGTAAACCCCAGCGTTGCTGAAAGTAACGAACTTGGCTTAACACTCCAAATTATCGGGCAAATCTTCGCAGGTGAAATCACCAACTGGAATCAAGTAGACTCAAGCTTACCCGACCAAGAAATCTTTGTTGTCGTAAGAGAACCCGGCTCAGGAACTAGAGGAACATTCGAAGAATTCACAATGGACCCATGGGATTATCAGGTTACCACAGCCGCAAACACACGACAAAGCAACCCTGAAGTGGTCACAACAGTAAGTGGAACACCATACTCAATTGGATACGTCGGGTTTGGCTTCCTAAACGACGATATGAGCGTAGTTTCCGTTTACTCGGAGAGCGAGGGAGACCTTATAGTTCCAACAACAGCAACCATCGCTGACCAAACTTACCCAATTTCGAGATACCTGTATCTGGTAACTAACGAAAGACCCGAAAGCGGATCCCTAACCGACAGATTCATCGACTTCATATACAGCCCAACAGGACAAGACATCGTAGAGCAAAAAGGCTTTCTGAAACTTCCTGAATATCCGTAGTAGTGCTAGGTGCCAAACAAGTGTCAAAGAAAGACATCAAAAAAACTATCTTCCACATTTTTTCACGTATAAAAGACCAGCCTATCGAACTTATCTTGTTTCTTTGCGCTTCATTCTCAATTATAATCCTTTTTATCATGCTTATTTTCGTAGCCAGCGAAGGCGCTTTGGCTCTCTCAACCTTCGGGATAGACTTCATTATCGGTCAAGTTTGGGATACAAACGCTGGCCTGTACGGTGCCTTTCCCTTAATATTCAGTTCTGTTATGGTTTCAACAGGAGCTCTTGCAATTGCCATTCCGCTGGGGCTTGGCACGTCGATCTTCATCACGGAAGTTGTGCCTTTCTCCATAAGAGACCTGATTAAGTCAATAATAGAACTCTTAGCTTCTATTCCCTCAGTTATTTACGGTTTTATCGGCATCATTTTCCTAGTACCCGCAATAGCCTCAGTTTTCGGAATTACCTCAGGCTACACAGCACTTGCCGCTTCTATAGTGCTAGCCATTATGGCAGTTCCCACAATAGTTGGGGTCTCAGGGGAAACACTTTCCGCGGTACCTAAAGACTACAAAGAAGCCTCACTCGCACTTGGCGCAACTAAACTACAAACTTTACGCCATGTGATACTGCCCATAGCAAAATCAGGGATCCTTGCAAGCGTAATGCTTGGTTTCGGAAGGGCAGTAGGCGAAACCGTTGCCGTACTCATGGTAGTAGGCAATAGAGCTCAGATTCCAGTACCGCCGTGGAATTTCTTGAATCCCGTTTACCCGATAACCTCGGTTATAGCCATGCAAATGGGTGAAGCCTCACTCTATAGTGAAGAGTACAGCGCCCTCTTCGGGCTCGGGCTCATTCTATTCATATTCACATTCATAGTTAACACCATAGCTGACATAGTTGTTCGAAGAGAAGGAAAAATGAGAGGTGGGAAAAAGTGACGGAAACAACCAAAGAACGCGTTGTTTTCTTCGCGTTAGGCGTCCCCATGGTTATGTGTCTAGTAGTGTTCTTCTGGATACTCGCCATCCTCTCTTCTGGTGCAGGGACACTCAACCTCTCTATGTTAACCACCAGCGCACTTCAAGGCGGACTTTTCGAAATGATAGTGGGCACAATTTACCTCTTGCTAGGCGCGGCAGGAGTAGCTGGTCCAATAGGAATTCTTGCAGCGGTCTACTTGGTTGAATATGCACCAAGCGGAAAATTAACGCGCGTAATCGACCAAGCGATTAACAACTTGGCAGGCGTACCTTCCATAGTTATCGGGCTATTTGGCTTCGCGTTCTTCACCACCCAACTAGGATTAGGCCGCTCCTTAGCCGCTGGGTGGTTAACGCTTTCTCTTATGATGCTTCCAATAGTCATACGCGGCACAGAGGAAGCACTGAAGCTGGTTCCACCTGGCTTCCAAGAAGCCTCGCTGGCTTTGGGAACTACGAAGTGGCGGGCTATAACCGCGACAACCCTTCCGGCCGCAGCGCCCGGCATAGTTACAAGCGTTATTCTCGGCATAGCCCGAGTTGCAGGAGAAACAGCTGCAATTCTCTTCACAAGTTGCGTCCTCATAACAAGAGGCCTGCCAAAATCGCCTTTTGACCCCGTAATGGCTTTAGCGTACAACATGTTTGTACGTATTGTAGCTATCGGCGACCCCGCCGAATCGGTTTTCGGAATAGCCCTCGTTCTGTTTCTAATAGTAGCGGTATTCGCAATCATCGCAATAGTAATCAGAACATACTATAGAAGGAGACAACCATGGCTAAGGTAGAAACTAAAAACTTGAATTTGTGGTTCAAAGACAACCACGTGCTTAAAGACGTAAACCTCACAATAAAAGAAAACGCGGTTACCGCAGTAATGGGCCCGTCAGGCTGCGGAAAATCCACTCTAATACGCTCGATGAACAGAATGAACGATGTTATCAGCGGTTGCCGCGTTACTGGCGAAGTTTACGTTGACGGAAAAAACGTTTACGCCGACGGAACAAACGTCTACGACCTAAGACGCAAAGTAGGCATGGTCTTTCAAAGACCAAATCCCTTTCCTAAATCCATTTTCGAAAACGTCGCCTTCGGCCCAAAGATCCACAAAATTGCAAGTGGTAAAAAGCTTGAGGAAATCGTGAAGAAAAGCTTGAGAGGCGCCGCTTTGTGGGACGAGGTTAAAGACCGGTTAAACGACAGTGCTTTCAGCCTTTCAGGTGGACAGCAACAACGGCTTTGTATAGCACGCGCGTTGGCTGTGGAGCCTGAAGTCCTACTTATGGATGAACCGTGTAGTGCTTTAGACCCGGCTTCAACAGCTCGCATTGAGGTGCTCATAAGGGAACTCAGCGAGAAATACACGGTCATAATTGTAACGCATAATTTGCAGCAGGCTGCCCGCGTTTCCGACTTCACGGCTTTTCTGTATGTAGGTCAGCTGATAGAGTATGGTGACACAGAGAAGTTGTTTGAGGACCCGAAAAGTGAGTTAACAGAAAAATACATAACTGGGAAATTCGGTTAGGTGAAATATATGGCTAGACTTTTAGATGCAGGTTTAGAGCAGTTAACTGTGATGGTCTATAAGAGTGGTGAAGTGGCAAAAAGCGCCATAAACCTGTCCATTAGTGCCTTCATGAACGGTGAAGATGTAATGGATGATGTGCGTGACCTTTCAGATGTTGTCAGCTCTATGACCGTGGAAATTGAAAACAAAGCTTTCGAGTTGATAGTGAAGTATCAGCCAGTGGCATCCGACCTGAGGATAATAAACTCCTACATGAAAGTAGCATACGACTTTGAAAGATACGGCAGGTACGCTTGGGACCTATCTTTTACTCACAAGAAACTGGGCGGCTTGGACGAATGTGCTGTTGCTTCGGATTTGATGCCGAAACTGGTTGAAAAAGTCTCGGAGATGGTCAGAAAAAGCGTAAAAGCGTTGAGGGAGCACGATGCAGAACTTGCGAAAACTTTAGCTGAGACTGAAAATGAAGTGGATGAGCTTTACTTTGAGTATCTGAACCAGCTTTCCAAGGCGCGTGCACAAAGCAAATGCGTTATGTGCAACCTTTTAGTGTCGAGGTACCTTGAAAGAATAGCCGACCACACCACATACGTCGGCGAAGCAATAGTCTACATAGCCACTGGAGAAAAAATAAGCCTTAGATGACTGAAGTTTTAACTTTTTTTTGGCGTTCTGTCATATTTTAGTTTTATAGATCTTTTTATGCTTGCGAAGTTTTGTCTTTCCTGTTTGGTGTTTTTTGAGGCATATGCAAACATGATTGATGTGGGTGGTTTTAATTTGATTCTTTTTTTGTGTGGTGGTGATGTTAAGCTTTATTAACGTGTATCATAATACACCCGATACCTTAGGCATAAAGATATGTCTACAGGCAATAAAAATATGCTTGGTGAACATAATAATGCGAAAACAAATTCTAAAATCAATCATGGCAATTCTAACAATTCTTCTGTCTATAAGCTTATTATACCCAGTTTACGCACAAGACGTACCTCCACCAGATCAAGATACTCCTCCTCAGGACCAATTCGATGGAACATCCGTTTCTTGGACTAGCCAAAACGAGACACTTGAAGACTTCTGGAGTTGGACAAACCAAGCATGGGAATTCGGTCCCTACCCCAACTTCGCCATATTCCTAGAAAACGGTACAGAAGTAACAAACGTGAATTTCGTCCCGTTGGGCGAACAATTCACAGCTGTAATCAACATTCAAAAAAACATTTTCGTTGGAAACAACACCCTTGGAAGAGCAGGACTTCAATGGTACACTGATCTGCGAGCCTCGAATGGAACAATAACTGGGTCCGCTAATTGCAGAATGGTTTACATTAACAAGATGGAAACAGAATGGTGGAATGAAACCAACACTTGGCACGTTGAAAGTTTTGTTTACAACCAAAGCGACAAGGACCCTTTTACACAACCAGATATACCGGAAATGCAGCAAAACAGTTTCTACGAGTTCGATAATGAATTAAGTCGAGTAATCGAAACTGAACAATTCTGGCGGATCGAAATTGTAGGTTTCTTCAACACTACCTCCGCACCCGTCGGCCCATATTGGGTTAATCTAGAAGTAACAGACCAAACTGATAGCTGGATTGATTTTGGTTATAGCGCATGGCAAGGTAACAGGTCACCCAACCGTATGGTTGCTGTGGGTGAGCCATCATTTCTTTACGGTTATCAAGATTCGTGGGTACTTGAAAAATTGGATATGGATAACAATCCTGTTCTTTCTGTATCTAAAGGCGCTCAATGGAAAATGCGATTTAACGTGACAGCCGCTACATTATCAAATGTCACCGTAGCACTTGAATTACCTTGGAACGTGAAAAAATATGTTAACGTGACAGGTTGGTATCAGCAAGTTGTGACCGAGCAAGGCGGCTGGATGTACAATGAAACTTCAGGCACATACTTCTGGAACGAAACAATGCCTGTCACCAGAACTGAAGAGGTTCATGGGCCACACCTTGAAGAGCGTTGGATAAACGTGCAGCATGATCACCGAATCAATGTTACACGGCAATACTGGGATCCTGCAACTGGTGAACCCGAACTTGTAACTGAAGAACAATGGGTTCAAGATAGGCTTTTCTTAGTTTATGATCATGCAACTCACGCCTTCGATGTTAAACAAGGTTATTCCTATTGGGCTTATGATGAAGAACTTCAAAGAGACCGAAACTTTCAGGTTTTAAACCCTGTTAACACTTCAGACATCACAACCCAGTTTTACAACCTTTCAATAGCTGACTGCAGTTGGTCCCAAACGGGCCCAAACAAGCATGTTATCGAGTTTGTAGGATCATTCTCCAATACATCCTATTCTGACAGGGACGAATACTGGCTTGACATATACGTCTACAGTGGAGATAATCAAATTTGGAGCAACTGGGAAAACACAGGTCCCAGCGACTTTCAAATTGCTGTTGACAAACCTGTAGCCCTCTCAACTATACTGGATTCACAGGGACGACCATTGCAAGGTTCGATTTTTCAAACCGAACAGGACAAGTCGTTCATTGTTCAAAGCAAAATACATGGTGCTTCAGGCTTATATCAAGACCTTGATGGCGTTGGTGTGTCTTTCCGTTCTTGGTTTGGGACATGGGCAGCTAATGAAAGTTATCACTCAGAAATCGAAATTCGGCTAGTCAAAAACTTGGCAACTGGAAGTCTCAGTTCTATTACCTACAACCGAACAAGCCTTGAGAGATACGTCTATGGTCCGCATACAGGTTGGGCCTACGTAAACGTCACAGACTGGCACATGGAATACGACATCACCACTGGGACATGGGAATGGGTTAATTCCCCGCACCTAATATGGAACGAGACCACACTGACAGATTGGCATTGGGAATATTACCGTCTAAACCAAACAGAATACGCGCTAGACCCAAATTCACCTAACATATGGATTGACACCACCACAAGTTGGGTCAACGACATGGACCCTGCTTTCCGAATGCCCACAAGCTACGCTACCTTAGACTCTGCAAACATCGCGTTGACAAATGGAATAGTCGTTGTAAATATGAACGTTACTTTTACGCCAAAAGCTCCCGAAGGCAATTACTGGTGGGATATGATTTTCCAGAACATGACTTACGGCACGGATTGGAGTCAAGGCTGGGGCGAACACGTTGTTACTGAATGGACTTCTGAACCTGTTTACTTCGTAAACGGCACAGTCACAGGTGGCCAAGCATGGTACGTTAGTAAGCCATCAACCCCGCTTTACACAACTTATAATGGTGAACGGTATCAGCTGAGCCAAATACCCTACATAACCATTGATGGTGTTGACATTCCTATAAAAGTGAGAACTCAATATGACCAGTGGCAACAACAAGAATGGACTGAGTATCTACTTCGCGATCCCTACAATCCGAGTCTAGGAACTGAGCCTAGATACTACGAGTTGTTAAATGGCACCAAAATTTACGTTCAAGAAGCCTATCAAGCAATCATTCGATCTTTACAGCTAAACTGTAATGACACGTACATAATGGTTGATGGCGTCAAGATTCCGCTGGCAAACCAAACAACTTTCAACACTTATATGAGCCGAGCTGAGCAAGACTGGAACGAACGCTTCTGGGACCCAATTTATGGTGAAATAGTTCCCTATTACTATGAACTTATCAATGGTACAAGGGTATACCGTAACGCTCCATTTGAAACAGCAGATTATAACTATACTACAAGTCATTGGGAAATCACTGACCCTGCTTACGTTGAAAGCGCCACGGCGTTACTTATGGAACCAGTTGGCTGGGGAGTCATGCTCAACGAAACCTTAGTGCTGCTAAGAGAGCCCGGTTATTGGCAAACAAACCCAGACGGCACTGGATACTACTTGATAATGCAAAATGGAACCCGAATAACAATCCAAGACCCCTGGGGAGTCCCAGATGATCAACGCATAGTCACAATCGATGGCTTGAACTATACGATTGGATGGCCAGAGCAGTATTACGAAGGACTGTATGAAGGCGAAACACTGCTAATACGTGGCGGAGGGTACGACGGATACGTCCACAACTTCTACTACACGGACTTGGGCATCGTCGATGGAACCAAATATGAACTGCCGTATTCTGGTGCAATGGCAACCTCTTGGTGGGACTTGGAAGGAATAGAATCTGAAGGTTGCAGACTTCCAACTTTGAAGTCTATGACTATTAACGGAACCCAATACATCCTGAACTTCGATGAAGACACTAAATCATACTATGTTATAATTGACGGCGTAAGGGAGACAGTGACGTATCCAATAAGGGACGTTGACTATTATTATTCAAACATCAACGGCAACGAATACTGGACGGTTATTCAAAATGGGTGGATTCTGAAATACGGTACCTACACAGACTCATCAGGTCAGTTTACCGCTGCAGGCAGTCTAGTTACAACAACAGGATATGATGAGTTTGGACGTATGTGGTCTGAGTATAACCGTTATGGCTACGATTACGAAAACGCTACTCTCTACATAGTATTGCCCAATGGAACGCGATTTGACCTCAATTCAAGAATGTACGTGATTGTTTGGAAGGTCGAAGTAGGCGGCCAAACCTTCTACACGACCGATCCATACGACCGAACAGAATGCATCACTGATAACAGTACAGGTCAAATGATATACCTGAACTATTTCATGACGTTAGACAATGAAAAAGTGTATTTCGACTGGAACGACAACCCCGCTAGCTGGCTTGAAGAACTTCACATTCCAATATCTGGCACAAACTACACTAGATTAATTCCATTTAGTTGGCAGCCACAACAAGTCTTTGACACGACCTACATATACAACATTACAATTCCAGAAGTATTAGGCAATCCAACCCACACGGGCGTGTACTATGAAAACGGCACCGAAGTTACCGTAGGAACAAACTTCAAGGTACTTGGAACTTCTTATGGACCAGGCACACGTTACAACTACTACTGGGAAAATGACCTATGGGTTGCTGGCGGCGCTTACGTACCAAGTATTGAAGCTCCTTGGAACAATACGCTGTACGTGAACTACTTCACAACTTTGGATGGTTCAAGAATCTACAGTTACCAATCTTTTGGTTGGAATGGCAACGATTGGGACAGCAATAAACAATGGGAATACTTCGGTGGAGATCCTGTTGCTGGAAATAAGACGGCCACAGTGGTTGAAGGCGGCTACTGCATCTACCTGAATGACACGATCAAAGTTGATGTAACGACACCTTATACTCGCGGCGGATGGCCAAATGAATACTTGATCATGACTAATGGAACATATCTTAACGTGCAGTGGGTTGATTGGCCAGTAGGTCAGTACGCCACGATGATAGGCGACCAAGAATACTTCTTCAGATGTGTAGTGACCTACTACAACTTCACCGATTCAGGAACCGTCTACAACATAGCAGACCCATTCCAATCTGACTACCAGCAAATTCTCACACCGTCGGTTTATCAAACGCCAACGATCTCTACCGATAGCAACACATGGCTACGCATGAACGCCACAACCGATTCGATACTCCATGACCTATCGGGGTATTACCTCATAAACGCTTCAGACCTGACTAGAATAGACTTGGAACTCGTCGACAACTGGTGGAACCTTTCCGATACGATAAGAAACCAAATTTTCAAAGACCAGTTAAGCGATTGCTACCCGAGATTCAGCGTTAACATCAACGGAACCCAATTCTTTGTTCTTGACCCGAGTCCAGTCGTAGGCAATTGGGGTGGAGAATGGAGTATAGAAAACGAGTTATACAGATATCCTGAAGCAATTACTGTTGTTCTCGATGGCACACCCTACAACATCACATTATTCCAAGAAGGCGGCTACTGGAGATCTGACCTCAGAGTTCGACGTATCGAAACGATTACAATAGATGGAGCAAGCTACGAAGTGGAAGAGCAGTATCAGTGGAAACCATCCTATCAAGTTACGATAGACGGTGAAACACTTGACATCCAATTGGACACCATGAGCATCTACAAGACCCACAAAACATGGGGTGACGTATATACTTGGATGTTGACAGACCTTGACATCTCAACTTCACGTGAAGTATATGATGTGATAGTGGGTACGCCAGATAATGGAATGTGGGGCGTCCAAGTCTTCAAAATTGTTGAAGACACAGGGGCAATTGACCTAGACGGCGACCTAACAACTGTCGACGACCAATACTATGTACGCAGAATACATACTGGAAACAACGTGAGGAACGAAACCATTGACCGCATGTGGGTCGATATCCTGTGGAACCCAGATTCTGGAACAATAGGTGATGAGGTTCACGTAAACGCGTGGATGGGGAAGCTACATGTGACTTGGACTACCGAGTGGAGCGAGTCGTACATATGGTACTACGCCTCCAACATGACCAACGTAAGCAACTCAGAGATGGAGAAGATAACAGCCACAGTGACAGATAATGCAACTGGAAAACCGAAGCCAGGTTACTGGGATATAGCACACATGGTGCAAAACCAGACGTGGGCTGAAGTGATAGAAAAAGCTGAACAAGAGAACTGGGACTGGATAAATGACAACACTAACGAGTGGGAATGGCTGTGGTTTGGAACACAACAAGATTACAATGTTGATGTAGTTTCGGAAAACTCCGTAAAAAATGCTGAAATTGGGTTACAATATGAGTTCTCCGGCTTGACCCTCTATGAAGACCTAGAACAGACGCATTTCTTCATGCCAGAAAACGTCGGCAACATAACCTTTGTAACGCCTGGAGAAGCTTTTGGAAACATGAACGCTACAGGTACAATGCTACTTCCATTGACTGCTACAATAGACTTCGGAGTTAAATACGACAACATTAACGGAACACTGTTCCCCTATAATGAACAGAGGTCGATGTGGGAATGGTGGGACCGCCCGATTTTCGGTGCAGACTTCGATTCTCCCAACTTCATGAACAGGCCTACTGATTCAACAGTGGACCAACTTGAGTTCATAGTTCACTTTACAGGGAATCAAACCTCCGAAGAGGCTTCATACAATGAAGCTTCCATGAAAATAGATCAACGTGTTGGGAACTGGAATTTAGAATCTGACGTAATAGATGGTAGACAACAGAACAGCAGCGGAGTTATGGTTCCGTTGAGGGGAAACGATGTGCTTGCCAACAGAAGCATGGCTATAAACTACTATGTAACTGCTTTCAGTTCAATGGCTTGGGAAGTCATGGACGAGAAAGGCGACAACGTTTACAACAATAACGTTACTGAATCTTCGCGCTTCGATCTTTCATCACAGTTAACTGAAGTCAGCTTTGCATCTGTAACATTAGGAAGCACGTATGATCTGAGTAAGCCAACTACAACGACCGACACGATAAGAACATTTAATGTAACAAGCCAGATTACGCCGATACAAAACTTCGAAGCTAGCTACCAGTCAGACTCAGGAAAATCCTCAACAGGCTTCGACATATCATCTTCAATGTACTTCCTAACGCAAGGGTTCCCAGAGTGGGACGGTTACGAGATTTACAATGACCCCGAAGTATCCCTTCGAGTGAGCAAAGGCATAGAGATACAGGAACAACCACACACAGAAGACCCAACACAAACATTGGTGGATGACTCAACAGAAGAAGGGCCAGAACCACCTACTGAACCGCCAACTGAGCCGCCTACAGAGCCACCAACAGAACCGCCTGTTGAACCTACTCCGGAACCGCCAACCCCACCACCTGAAGACACATCAATGATCTTCATAGTGATCGGCAGCGTTGCTGCTGTAGCGGTTGTTGCATTTGCAGTAGTGTTCGTACGAACTAAGAAGAAGTAACACAGAACTCAAAAAACCTAGTAAACACCTACCCTAACCCATGCTGCACCTGAAAATGCAGCCCTCCCATTTTTTTCTATTCCTTCTTAATGTCAGCAACTTGCTGGGGTTTCCATTCAGGAAAACACTGAAAAAGCAATGAAAACTTGCTTGAAACGGCAGTCAGGAGATTCTCCCGTGCTGTTATCCTTTTTTCTTTCCGTTTTCACTTACTCGTATTAAGCGGGCTCATCTGATTAAGATGCCGGGCTCAGTTTCAGTGTTTCCTCCGCGTTCCTTGTGGTAGTTTCTGCCAAGTCATCTACACTTATACCTTTCAAGTTCGCGATTTCTTGAGCAATCATAGGAAGGAAGCTTGGCTCATTGCGTTTGCCTCTCACCTTTTGAGGTGCAAGCCAAGGGCAATCGGTTTCAAGAAGCATGTGTTTCAACTCTATATATTCGGCGATTTCGCGGAGTTCATGATTTTTTCGGTAAGTAATGGTTCCATTGAACGAAATCAGGAAGCCCAAATTTATGCATTGTTGAGCCATTTCTTTGCTTCCTGAAAAACAGTGCATTACACCGTTGATTTTTCCCTTGTATCTCGATAGAGCTTGAAGAATGTCGTTGTGTGCTTCTCTGTCGTGAATCACAACTGGCAGATTGAGGTCTCGGGCTAAAGCAAGCTGGGTCTCGAAGGCTTGTTTCTGTTTTTCTTTGGGAGATAAATTCCTGTAGTAGTCGAGCCCGATTTCACCTATTGCCACAACTTTAGGGTTCGTTGCAAGTTCTCTTAGTTTATCTATGGTTTTTTCGTTTAGCGTATTTGCGTTATGAGGGTGAATGCCCACGGTTGCATAGAGCCCCTTGTGGTTTTCAGCAAGTTGGATGCCTTTCAAACTTCCAGCAATATCAAAGCCAATATTCACTATGCGAGTTACACGTTTCTCTTCAGCCCTCTCTAAAACCTTCTTTCTGTCATCATTAAAACTCGCCCACTGAAGGTGAGCATGAGTATCCACGAACATTCTATCCGTCACACACGTTGCCTTGTCAATACTAAACAATGCTAAATAAAAGCATGCTAAGTTTAAACATGTTTAAACGTTATATACGGAATACTTAATTGGGACATCTTATG
>CAZINA010000009.1:5330-39834 GCA_964540545.1 uncultured Candidatus Bathyarchaeia archaeon | reverse complement strand
AGATAACTGAGTTCTAAGCCGTGAGAACTACAACAAATAAGTCAGGTTCACAATCGCTTGCAACCAAATTAAAAACGGGAATAAACAAGTGGCGACTAGCATTTCTTGTTTTCACGTTAATTTACGGTGTATTAGTTTCACTGGACCTTTCAACGTCGCCCATTCAATGGGATGAAATTGTTCATTTGAACGACGGCGCAATGCTTCTCCGCGGCGAATACGAGAACATAAACTACTTCTACCCACCGCTTTTTGACACCGTCACTATGGTTTTCTTCAGAGTTTTGGGAGTTAGCGTGGTTTCAGGCAGGCTGGTTTCAGTAGCATTCTCTCTTCTTTCACTCTGGGTCGTGTTTGAACTCACCTACAAAATGTACAACGCAAAAACCGCGTTAACGGCAAGCATCCTTTTAGGGTTGTTCCCAGGCTACTTTTGGCTTTCACGCGTAGCTATGATAGAAATAATGCTGGTTTTCTTCTTCACAACGTCAATGCTGTTCTTCTTCAGTTGGCTGCGTAAGCCCCAGAACAAAATGCTGGTTTTAAGCGGCTTAGCCTTAGGCTTAGGCTTCCTAGCAAAGTACCAAATAGTAATTGCGGCGGTGGTAATGATTGCAAGCATACTGCTTTTAGCTCGAGACCGCCTGAAACTGCGGCTGTCCAGATTCATATTGCTGATTGTAACCGCGGTAGCCGTGGTAACCCCGTGGATCATCATATCCTACAACATTTACGCTTCAGGAAAACTGGACAACTGGATATACGCGGTGGAAATAGGCAACCCTGCAAAGGCAGTGTACAGCCAACGTTATCCACTTCCAATCTTCTACTTCATCGAGATGACATGGCCCTACACCGGGATTCACCCGATTTCACTTTTCATCTACATCATAAGCCTGCTCGGCCTAGGCTTGTTTGCGTGGCGCAGAAAACGAGAAGACAAGTTCCTTCTCACATGGTTCATAATTGTTTTCGTTTTCTTCACGTTAATACCTAACAAGCATTGGAGATACGTTCTGCCACTTTTTCCAGTTCTGGCGATTTCAGCAGCGAGTCTAATTTCATTCTTTTACGAAAAAGCTAAGGAAAAGTGGAGAGGAAACTTAACCGTAAACAAGAAACGCGCCGTTAAAGTTGCCACAGGATTGTTCACGGCTTTCCTAGTGGCAGGAGTGGTTTTCAACGTTAAAGACACTTACGACGAAGTTGCCGTGTACCAGATTCAAATTGACATTGAAGGAGCAACACGATACGCCTGCGAAGACCTCAACCAGAACGAGTCAATAATGCTTCTCTGCCCATTCAACTTTCTCAATAACGACATGATACGATTTTACCTATGCGCTGACGGCACGAGAAACAACAACGTGCACCAGTACCCAGAGCTACCAGTTGACTCATACACCCCAAACTTCAACATCACCGAGTTCACCAACTTATGCAAGCAGAACAACGTGAAATACGTCTTCACCTACGAGTACGGAGGCACCGAACCCTACTACAACACAACACTCAACCTACAACAAATCTACATGCAACTCTACGACTCAGGCAACTTCACCCACATCACAGACGAAGCCACATTCGGATCAAACCCACGCCGAATCTTCATACTAACCTTCTTAGGCTAACCAACAACGCCCATAAAACCCGCTTCACTACTCTAAGAAACCGGGGAAACAGTAAAAAAACAAACTTTGACAAGTGACGATTAACCCGCCATCCCTGAAAAATTGAATATGCGTATGGAAGATTACACGCTTACTTTGTTCATGATGGCCTGTAAACCGTCTTTCGCTACTACTTGCATTGCTTTTTTGAAGTATCGGTTGGCTTTGCTTTCAATTGTTTTTGGTTTAGAGTAAGGATGCAGAATCTGCAGGTACGCCTTCATCATGGCATAAATCAGTATGAAGAAGCCCATTCCCATGTTAGCCCTGTTGTTCATTTCCTTCTCAAAAGCCTTTTTCGAAACAAGAATCAGCCGTTTCCGCTTATTCGCATGAGCCAGCCACTTCAAGTTCTCACAGTCCGAGCATTTACAAAAACCGAATTTCACAGGCTTCGCCTCACTCTTCTCCCCAGATTTTTTTGACAATGTTGACTGCTCAATCATATCAACGTAGAGTATACTAGTCTCAAGTATCGCCCTCAAGAAATCAACGTCTTTCATAACAATCCTCCACAAGTAATAATTTAGCTCTTTTACCTTAAAAATTCTAGTCTTCCCACACCCAACTAAACCGCAAGTTTAGCCCAAAAACCAGCATATTTGAAGCCTATTAGCATCCTAATAGCAGTTCTATGCAGAAAACTATAGAGGGGGGCTATCTCCTGCAACTGCGGGATATTGCTGTTCCCTCAACAAGAAAGAGGGTTTTTTGCAGATAGAATTCCAGGGTGTTTGTTATGTCATGAATTGTTTGACGGTTTCGTAGAGTACGCTTGTTCCGAAGATGAGGTTTTTTATGCTGATGCGTTCGTCTATGCCGTGTTCTAGTTTCACTATTTTGCCTGAGGAGATTTCGGGGTACATGGGGTGGAAGCCGTAGCATACGCTGCCTTTTCTTCGGAAGAAACGTGAATCAGTTCCTCCAGTTGTAAGCATAGGTGTCACGCCGCAGTTGGGTTCAAACTCTCGGAGCACATTGGTGATTGTAGTGTAAAGCGGGGTTTCTGCTGTGGATTCTGATGGTCCCTGCGCCTGCACTTCTTCAAACACGAGTTTTTCCGAGTCAACCTCGCTAAGCAAGGTTTTGATTAACCCGATGGTTTGCGCTGATTCTTGTCCTGGAAGTATTCTACAGTCAAACACGGTTTCACACTCAGAAGGAATGATGTTTTCTTTAACGCCTCCATGGATGATCGTGGGCGTCATGGTCATTTTAAGACGCGGTCGAATTTCCTCCGCCAGTTGCGGCTCAGTTTCAGCTAGTTCGTCCAGTATCTGGTCGCTAAGCTTGGGATTCGCCAGTAAACGCGTGAAAGGCTCTTTTAGAGTTGGGTCTTGCCGAGCAGTTTCTTCAAGAAACTTTTTGACGGTTGGAACAATCGATACCTGTGACTGGTAGTTTCCAAGCTTCTCTATAACCTTGTTCATACGCATTATGGCGTTGTCCGCCATGTTAGGCAGTGAACCGTGACCTGGAGTGCCTTTTGCTTTCACCTTGAACCATAAGATGCCTTTCTCTGCTGTTTGCACCGTGAACACGTTTCCGTTCCGCGTTGGCATTGCTTCGCCGCCGCCTTCATTCAAAACATAAGGCGCGTAAATCTTCTCAGGGTATTTACGTAAGAGGTAATCTGCGCCTGACAAGCCCCCTTGCTCTTCGTCAGCTGTCGCAGCTAAAACCACGTCGCCTTTAAGCTTCACGCCATTTCTTTTCAGAAGCTTCAAAACCATAACTTCAAGTGCAGTCATGCCTTTCATGTCCAAAGCGCCACGACCCCAAACAAAACCGTCCTTAACCACGCCGCCGAAAGGATCCACGCTCCATTCTTTCGCGTCAGCAGCAACCACATCCAAGTGAGAAAGCAAAAGCAAATTCGGCTGCTCCCCCGTTCCCTTCAAACGAGTAATTATGCTGCCTCTTTCAGGAGCAGACTCTAAAAGCTCACATTCAAAGCCTTCGCTGCTCAGGTTTTCAGCCACGTATTTAGCTGCTGCCGTCTCATTTCCAGGCGGGTTAGTTGTGTTTATGCGAATAAGTTCGCTGAGGAACTGTGTAACTTCGTCCTCAATTTCCTTAAGTAACTGAACAGGCATTTCATTAATCACCCAGACATAATTTTTAAGAACACAAGTCTCTTAAGATTTTTCTGTGCATTCCCATCATTTTGGATGAATTTTTAAAAAACTGATGAACTAAACAGTGGGTGAAAACAATGAAGTTTATATATGAAATTAAAAATGCTTATGGGGTAAAAGGATGATTCAGAATGAAGGAACTTAAGCCCATCGATTATAAGCTATTGTTTGAGTTAATGAAGGATTCACATAGAAGTGACAGGCAACTGGCGAAGGCTTTGGGAGTATCTCAGCCCACCGTAACCCGAAGGAGAGCCCTACTAGAAGAAAACTACATTGAAGGCTACACTATAATACCGAAATTCGGGAAAATCGGGTTCGAAATTGCCGCGTTCACTTTCCTTAAAAGCAAACTTAAACAACAAACAGGAAAAGAAAGGGAAGAAGCCCTCAAAAAACTAAATAAATGGTACATGAAACAGCCGAACGTTCTCCTCGTTAAAGATGGAAGAGGAATGGGGTGGGACGCAGTCTGCGTGTCGCTTCACAAAAGCTTCACAGACTTCGCTGATTTCATAAGGATCCAAGACGCAGAACTGTCAGATTGGGTAATTGAAAACCAATCCTTCAATGCAGACCTGAAGAATGGGGACTCAATCAAACCCTTCCACCTGAAATACCTCGCAGAACAAGAATAAACAAAACCCAAAAACTCGCATACCGCGTATAAGGCGGTTAGCGCGTACTCCTTTTTTTCCAGTCTTCTTGAAGCTTAACGGCTAGGTTTCCATCTTCTAATATGAATGCTCCTCGATAACCACAGGTTCTACACTCCCACAGCGACCATAACTGAGGCATACCCTGAGCCCAGAACACGTCGGTCGAACCGCATTTCGGGCAGAACTTGACCGAAAAAATGGTTTTCCGTGGCTTCTCGGTTTTCTGGGGTTTACCAGTCAGTATGTGTCACCGACCTTTTCTTTTCACGGAGTTCTTCAGCAGCCTCTTTTTTGGAAGTTTAGGTTTTTTCACGCGTTTTGAATCTGTTACAGCCAAAACTTAATCTCCCCGTAAACTCTATGGTAGCTACCACATTTAAAGTTGACATCACACACGGGGTGTTAAGGTTTTTGTAAACAGGGTTATGGTGAAGCAGTTGATGATGAACGTGAATACTTATTATCTTTTACATTATTACTGTAAGGAACAAGCATGCGGCTTGGAAAAGGGCGAAAACAATGACCAGCGAGTTAACAATGATTTCGCGCGAGATTGCAAATGTTAAAGCATCAAAAACGGTGGGTTTAATATCAGACACGCATGTGCCCTCAAGAGCAAGACGCATCCCTAAGATGGTTTTCAAGATTTTCGAGAACGTGGATTTCATTATTCACGCAGGTGACCTAGTAAAACTAGAGGTAATTGACGAGCTGGAGCAGCTTGCCCCTGTTTTAGCTGTTCACGGCAACATGGACGGGCCAGAAGTCAGCGGCGCTTTGCCCAAGCTTAACTCCTTGAAAATTTACGGTTGGAAAATAGGGGTTATGCATGACCCTAACACCATGTTGGGTATGGGCAGGATGCGGGAGCTTGCAAAGCAAAACGGTTTTGACGCGTTTGTTTACGGACACACCCACAACGCCAACATTAAATGGGAAGGAAAACTTTTGTACATAAATCCGGGAAGCCCAACAAATCCCATACCTTCTTTTATGAACAAGCCTTCAGTAGCGTTACTGAAAATCACGAAGGAAACCATAACACCCGAGATAATTCACGTTTAACAATTTTCAGTCAGATTTCACCTTCAAAGTCAACTGCCGTAATCAGTCTACACGGCTTTTACTTTAACTCACCTCTCCACAGCGTCCAAGAGTAGTTTTCACACGTGTTTTAAAAGCAATTTCGCCAGTAACACGTTACTGGAATATTGAGGTTTACATAAATGGAGCATTGTAAAAACCCTTGGAAAAACACCTGCAAAAGCGGAAACATCCAACTTTACATTCAGTATAAAGGCGAAAGACTACCCATATGCCGAAAATGCTGGGGAAAATTAGCAGACAAAGAAATCAGTTGGGGCGATTAACAATGGAAAGTTTTAGCTTGAACAGCGCCAAATCCTTTCTGGGAAAACACGTGAACCTACATCTAAAAGACGGCGCAGTAATAGTTAACGTGCAATTAACTGGCATAAAAAAGAGTGACTATGGAAAAAGACGACTAATCGAATACGTTGCCTACGGAAACCGCAAAACCGCTTGCGTACCGCTTAGAAACATCGCTTGGGCAGAACTATTAAACCTGAGCCTACTGGAAACTGCCGGCTAAAACAAATCTGGAAAGAACTTTTTAGGCGGCATAGCAACCTTAACGTGTTTGTGAAAGTTATGATGCCAAAAGTGATTATTCACAACTCAGTTAGTCTTGATGGATCTCTTACTGATTTCAAACCAAATATGGAGTTGCATTACCAGATTGCGGCGAATTACAAGCCAGATGTGCACCTTATTGGGTCGAACACTGCTAAAGTAGGCGCTGAATTGTATGGCGAAGGCGTTCCGCCAGAAGAAAAGAAGGATTTTGAGAAGCCGAAAAGAGCTGAAAGCTTGCCTTACTGGGTTATACCTGACACCGCAGGAGCATTGGAAGGGTTACTTCACACATGTAGAAGATTCGAGTTTTGCAGAGACGTTATTGTATTGGTGTCAGAAGAAACCCCGAAAGAATACCTGAAGCATCTTGAAGAAAGAAATTATGATTACCACGTAATTGGCAAGAAACATGTGGATTTAAAGAAAGCCCTTGAACTTCTCTCCGAAAAATACGGGACGAAGAAAGTGTTGGCTGACACTGGACGCGTGCTAGGCAATTTGTTACTGAACCAAGGTTTAGCTTCGGAAGTCAGCTTGTTAATCCACCCCGTCATAGTAGGCAACAAATCATACAACATCTTCAGTAACGTTAACAAAGCCATAAGTCTAAAACTGGAAAAAGCAGAGATTATCAACAAAGGATACGTTTGGCTGGTCTACACAGTAAGCAAATAAAACACGCCCACAAGATGAAAACACGTGAAAAAACAAAAGCTGAATATAACCGCGCAATAAAGATACGGTCATGCACTGTCTACGTTGCGGGATTTGCTGCAGAGAAACCGAAATGCTGCTATCTACAAAAGACATCGAACGGTTAGAAAAGAAAGGCTACGCCAGAAGCTTTTTTGTCCACTTCGACACTGAAGGTTACGCTACACTTAGAAACCACCATGGATACTGCGTTTTCTACGACCCAGAAAAAAGACACTGCAAAGTCCGCGCCCACAGACCTGAAGGTTGCCGCATTTACCCAGTTATATACGACGAAAACAAAGGCATAACAGTAGACACCATCTGCCCCAACCACAACTCAGTCACAGACAAGCAAAAAACAAAAAAAGGCGAAAAAGTCCTCAAACTCCTGAAAACAATAGACGCTGAAGCAAAACAAAGACGCCTCACAAAACCAAAACATAAACCCAAATAAAAATTACGCCATAACAATAATGCGCGGTAGACCCCCTCTATAGGTTTCTGCAATCAACCACTACTAGGCTCCAAATAGGCCCCCAATATGCTGGTTTTTGTTAGTGGTTTGGGTCTGGGATATCCATGGATTAGGTTGGTTGATGTTTTTATCCGGGCTTTTTTGTTTACAGTTTTAGTGTTTTGATTAATGCGTTGGTTCTTTTGGGGTCTTTCAGTGTTTCTTCGATTATGGCGTTTGCGAGTGCGTAGATTCTAATGTCGTTCAGTAAGGCAAGTTTCCTGATTTGTTTGTGTAAGTCAGCGCGAACTTCAATCACGGTTCTTCTTTGTTTGTCCATTTGGCTATGTCCTCGCAAGTTTGTATCGGCTGAGCTGTCAGTTTTTCGTTTCAGCTTGAACATGTAGTCCGCTAGCAACGGCTGGCGGTTTTAGCCCGCTTAAAATTCGTTCAAGCTCCTGCTGGAGCACCCCCAAAGGGGGCGCGTTATCTGAGCCGCTGATGTCTTGGTCTCCGACGCTGAAGCTTAAGCCAACCGCGGAGCCGCCTGTCAAATAGCAAATCGCGTAAACTGCGGCGAGCACCACTATGAACTCTTTTTTTTCTGTCTCAGTGCAATTGTTGTAGTTGATTTCTTTGCCGAACTCCAGCCCTAGGGTGACTTCGTCGCGTGTAACCATTTTCTGGAGTTTAGAGTCTGGAATATCCGTTTCGCTTGCATTAATGGTGTCTCGCACATCATTAAGTGATACGTTTGCCATTCAGCGTCAACCTCACACACCAAAAAAAGCAAATAAGCCCAATTTAAACAATTTTCGCAGTAAAAGAGCCAAAATTAAGTTTGTTTAAGAAAAAAGGTTTTTTAAATGCGTATATTAAACCGGGCGGTGGATAAGCAAAACCATTCATGCAAGTTTGAAGCTGACAGTTTAGCTGAAGGCTTGAAAAGTGTATTGTTTATTATTATCATTAATAGTATTAAGGCGTGTAGGCGGTCTTTTTTCAGCTTTGCACCATAAAAAACGCTAAAAACAGACGAAAAAGGTGTGCAGAAGGGTTTCTCACAATCGTTCCAAAACTGACATTTTCTAATATACAGTTATAATGGAAAGCGAACTTGCGTTTTTTTGCTTTGAGAAAAAAAAGGAAAAAAGATGTTACGGACGCTATAGCACTCGTGTCGGTTTCTTCAAGTCTGCACAAATAGGACAGTATCTGCCAGTAGCATCGGTTTCTGCGCATTTATTGCAGATTAATCTACCACATTCCGCGCAAAGGTTGTTTCCCGTTGTAGGTTTTCCGCAGAGTTCACAAGGTTCTTCGGCAATTTCTATGGTAATCCTCGCCTTCGCTTTATGTTCATTGTCGATTCCAACTATTTTTGCTAGAGTTGCTAGATCAAACTCTTTGGCGTCCAACCATTCAATTGCACAATCATCAATGGCAATCAAGTTGCAACCAAATATTCCTATAGCAGAAATTTTCCTCTGTTTATTCTTCATAATAGCGTCTAAGCGCTTCACTCCGTTTCATCCCCTCACACACTCAGAAGTTATACCCACGCTTGTAATATATAAAAATTACCGTATTCGGAATTGGAGTAACGCAGAAATTCTTTTATCACAATATCAAAAACATGACTTGATGAAAATCGCTTGGTACAAATATGAGGACTTTCAATAAATTAATCAATACTCCAACTACTGGAAAAATCGTAAAGTTGATGGAAAATCATGCAATTCTTTCGAAAAAAGTGTCCCCCCAAATCGGCAGAATAAACATGAACTCGAAATGTTTCCAAAAAGCTCAAGTTAGTGGGTGAATAGCTTGGTAAATGCCGCCTTTATCGCCATAATGCTAAATTGCTCAATAACTCTCGCGCTAGGATTTTACATGGTGCAGTTGATAAACGAAAAAAAACTAGGGCATTCCTTCTATTACCTGTTAGGCGTCGGGTTTATCATATATGGAATCCAAATTCTCTTCAGAGTACTAACTGAAGACATTTTCCTGCTGGGTGTAATGTACATTATTGCAGTTATTTTGATATCCGCCGGATTTTGGAGTCTTTCACAAAAGAGACTTTTTTCAGCCCTGTTCGGCGTTTACCCCTTCGTGTTTTCCTTAATGTATTTTTGGAAGCTTAACCTGTTTTCAGAAGCTGTTTTTGACATAGGCTTTGCCATTGGCGCTACTCTTATCCATATTCCATTAATCACAATGATTATCCATCACAGGATTCATTTTGGAAAGGCGGCGGACAAATTTCTTTTCGCATTGCCTCTCCTTTTTATAGCAAACGCAATCACGTTCGGTATGGATTGGGTCACCGAAGTTTTTGCTATATTCGCCAAAATTGTCCTGTTCTACGGAGTAAACGACTATGACTTCATAGTTATGACACAAAAAATTCGTAGCAATATGAGCGCAAAGCATCTTCCCGCCGATACTGGAAATGGGGAGGAAGGTACATTCAGATTGATGCTATGCTCGCAGTCGTCAATGCCTTATACAAAACAGGTTACTAGTATCGAGAGTTTGGTTCTTGATAACGTAAAGAAAGGTGTTAATACGTTCATATTTACGTTTCAAGACGTGATCCCTCACAAACAACTTCGGAGGATGAAGGGAATTGATCCATCAATGGTATCTATTTTCTTATTTTCAGCGAGCGCCGAAAAAGTGAAAGACGAGTTCACACTTCTACCCATGGGTGTGACTCAAATAGGCGCCGCGTTGTCCGAAACAGTACGCGAGAGCGGCAATTCACAAAACCAGTGTGAGATCATTTTTTCGAATCTGTCTCTTCTCATTCATTTGTTTAAGCCCTATCCCGTTTATAGCATGTTGTTGAATAAGATGGGTGCGTTGAGGGAAAAAGGCATTAAATTAGTGGCTTTTATAAATCCTGATACGCATGCTGACAAGTCGGTGGTTTCTCTTTTCGCAGATATCGCTGACGAGGTTGTTAAGCTGTAACCACTTCAGTATTGTACACCATAAGCCCTTTGTCCGCTAATTCGTATCGGCGGGGTTGGTCATCATGTTTTACGCCTCTCATTTTTTCGATTCGGACGGTTTTTATCATTTTGAAATCGCGTATTGCTTTTGAAAGGACTACAACACCGTCTGCCAAGTATTCTTCTACGTAAAAATCGCCTTCTGTAGTAGGTGAGGAAAATTCCGACGTGATAATCGAAGTGCAGGGTATCTCTCTCAAGGTTTTAACCATTTCCATTATCTCGATTCTTTTATCGGTTGGATAACGTTGGTGGATGATGGCGCTCGTAATAGGGTCTATGGCTAATCTTTTTGCCTTGAAATCTATGGCGGTCTGTTTGATTTTGTTGATTATTTGTTTTATCGCAGGGATTGGATTATTGGTTCCATATTTTGCGTTGCCGGGAGATGTGAATGCAAGTTGGCTTTCATCAATGAGTTTAAGTAGTCCTTTTGTTTCGAATTTTTCTATCTCCCAACCGAATGATGCCATGTTCGCTTTGATTAAGTTAAGAGGCTCTTCACAGGTGACATAGACTCCGTGTTCTCCTTTTCTGGCACCTTCTATTATGAACTGGAGAGAAAAAATCGTTTTACCTGATCCTGGTCCACCACGCACCAAGATTATTCTGTTTTCTGGAAAACCTCCAGAAAGCATTCCATCCAAACCTTTACTGCCTGTTGAGGTTCGATTCATCCTTTATCAATCCACAGTGACAATATTTCCATAATCGACTCTTTATAACTTTTCTAAACAAAAGGACCTTTAACTGAGTTTATCAAGTTTGTACCTTCATAAAAGTAAAAACTGATAACTGTTAAAGGATCGCGAAGTGATTTCGTCACATTTATATTTTCTCAAAAAATCATAGATCAAAAATTAATCCAAGCAGTGCCTTCACTGACTATCCTGCTTTTTCCAAGCCTTTCTTTTTCACTATAAAAACCGCAGGCAAAACAGAAATAATTAGCAGTGCCAGCGCAAGGGTTGAGGGGAATTCGGGAATTATGTTTACCTCGGTGCTGAAGGCGTGAAGTACATCAGCTACCGCGTTAACCGCCAACTTCAAGGACTCTCCGCTTCGATTCCTGAACTCGAGGGCGCTCCAGTTGTAGTTCTGATCCATCCAAACACACGTGTATTGCCCGTCCGCATCAAAAGTGGTGTCATTAGCCAACATCAAGGCTGCATCATAAGCCAAGAGTGTGCCCAGATTCCCGTCAAACACAAGAAACCCGTCAAAGTCATTCACGTAACTATTAGTGCGAGTTTGCACATAATTTTCGTAGTCACTGTGGTGCGTTTCGGCGCCCCAATCCGTGGATTTGCCCATCACATGTCCAAAAACGGACATGTCAGCGATGTAGTGTGTTACCATGCCCAATTGCTTGGCTGCTTCGCTGAAATTTCCAGCTTTAAAAGAGTTAACTGCGTTCATGTATTCTTTTTGGGCTCTGACAGCCGCAACATCGTCCTGCACTGAACCATTCGCGAAATAGTAAACGTGATGCTTTGTGGTGTCGCCTATGCCGTCGGCGGCTTGACCGTTATCTGGAAGTTCAGTACCGTACAGGTAAGCCGCTTTGTTGTCGAGCAGGAACTGCTTCTCCTCCAGCGGTAGCCAATCCAAAGCGTGTTCCGCAATCCAGTCATGCGTGCCATAATCTGGGTTGATTGGGTCTGCGCTGTAGCCACCGTTGCTCCAGCCATGAACCCTCGCGGGGCCTACAACAAAACTGGCGGTTAGAAGCCACACAATTAGTACAGAGGCTGCTTTCCGCTTCAACATGAACCTTAATTTAGCGGTGTTTTGAATTTAAAAATTGTCTAGTCTCCTGTAAGCTGCACCGTCAAGTCACCCAATATTAGGAATAGCGTATCCGCTTTTCGTTTTCAAATGAAAGGATTCGGTTAACGTATCGCACGTGGCTCACTTAGATAACCTCCAAGAATTTAGCGCCTTTCTCGGTTATCACGTACGGGGCGCGGTGTTTCTGTCCGCTTTTCTGCACATAGCCACTTTGAACCAAGAAGCGGAATATTCCTTCGAAAGTGGCGTGTGTGCCCGCTTTTCTCACGGTTCTTTGTTCAAGTTCTGTTCGGGAAAACGGCTGTTTCTTAAGCTCTTTCAGCACGATTTTTGCCAAATTAATTCTATCTTTTAAGCGTCTCATGTGCAAACAACCTCTACGGTTTTCTTGTGCTAAAAAACATGGGAGAATGAAGAGTGCAAACCATCAGCACCAAAGTTTCTTCCTTCGTCGAAAACGTAGGTGATCAAGGTAAGGTCAGGTGTGTAATGCAACATTTCAGCCCCGCATATAGGGCAGTATTGCCAGCAGTCGCAGACAACAATGTCACCCTGCCTCGAGGAAGAATACGTTTTTCCACATCTGGAACATTTGCCTTCGTACCGCGCCATTTTTCTTAGACCTCACACAGTTAACACCTAATTAATATACTGGAAAATGAAAAGGTGAATTGTACCTCAGCGTGGCCCGCCCGTGGGCTAACGCATGGTCCCTCAGATGGGTATAACCTTAAAAAAGTGATTGAAATGCCGAGGAAATGCGTGGTCGAAGTCGTTTTGAGCAAGGAACAAAAAGCGATTTTAACTGAATTAGCTAGACGTTTAGGCACTAGCGAGAGCGAGACGTTGCGCATGGCTCTGATGGATTACGTTAAAGAGTTGAGTTTAATGAAGGAAAGTATTCACCGCGGCACAAACTAATTTTTTTCGGCAATTAGTGGTTGAATAACACGTGAGTTTCAATGGGGTAATTGAAAACAGGCGGAATCACGAATTAACTTTAAATGCAATTAACCCAATAATAGTAGGAAGTGGCCTTTCGAGTAATCGAGTGGCATGAATGGTGGGTGTTCAGTTGGCAAAACGAAGTGAGTTTGATAAATTGTTAGTGAGCGCTATCGATGACTCTTTGAATTCTCTTGGTGAATCAGTGAAGAAATCGATATATTTTCACTTAAAGAACAAGTTTAAAGTGACTAGAAACGAAATCCCTCAAAACCTCAAAGAATTTCAAGAGGGGCTTGAAAAAATCTTCGGTGCAGGATCTCAATTCATTGAGATTCAAATAATGAAAAACCTACATAGGAAAATTGGGGTTCCGCTCAAAATGGAAAGCGAGAGCTTTGAGTTTGTTGAATATGTAGGCGTAGCAAAGAAAGGTTTTTTGCAAAAAGTATGTTAGGCAAAAACAGTTGAGAGCAAAAATTGCCATAGTTTGGAATAGGCTTAACAAGAATTCATATCAACAGTTCATAAAGGCTTTATCAATGCTGACTTCATCTTCTAAATCAAACGCTGAAGTGAAAGGTATGACTAAATCAAGGATTCTCGTAATAGATGACGATGAGAACATACTAAAAGTGCTGCAAACAATTCTTGAAGATGAAGGTTACTTCGTTGAAACAGCAAACACCGCAAAAAAAGGTATAGAGAAAAGCAACAAGGCACTCTACAACCTCGCGTTGATTGACGTTCGCTTGCCAGACATGGAGGGCATTGAGCTCTTGTCAAAGCTGCGTAATACCAAGCCAAAAATGCGGAAAATCATAGTTACTGGTTACCCAACGCTTCAAAACGCCGTAACCGCTGTGAACAAGGGTGCAGACGCTTACGTAATGAAACCGTTTGAAGTGGAAAAAATCCTTCAAACAATCAAAGATCAACTGAAGAAGCAAAATGAAGAGAAAAGCTACAGCGAAGACAAGGTAGTTGAGTTCATCGAAACCCGCATCAAAGCATTAGAGACAAACCAAGGTACACTCGAAAAATAAGCTTAAAAAAGCCCCTTCTTTACCACCTTAATTTCTCTTCTCTAGTTTATTCTGAGCTTTGTCACTATTGATTTGTGGGCACTTCGCGCGTCTATGTGAAAAAGACGGCGGGGTAAGGGGAAAAACCGGTTTTTTCCAGAAGCATACCATTGCATTGGGGAATTTGCAGTATTATGGAAACTGACAAAGCGTTTTCAGTATATAGTTCTATAGTTGCCTATAATTTTTTTTCCATCCTTCGATGGGAAACGAGCCTTTACTCGTGGTTTCTAAGGTAACGAGCTTCAAAACGCGGTTCTTGTACCTATATAATGATAACGAGTGTTAACGGGAGAAAAAAACGTTTGTTAGCCATGTTAGTTTTTGTGTACTGCACAAGAATCTGTACATTTTCATGTTGTGGGTCTTGTGCATTTTAATTGTGCTGTCAACAAGAACTTATATAGCATGCGCTACATTTAGCGTATAGTTGTGAGTTGTTAACACTATACAGGGTTGGTTTGGTGCCGTTTAGGGAGACGGAGGAGAAGGCATGAGGTGTCCTTACTGTGGATCCGCAGATGTCAAAACTTTGGAAACACGCGATTCTCCAGATAACACCACGCGAAGACGAAAAGAATGCATAGCCTGCGGAAAAAGATTCACCACCTACGAGTACGTGGAAACCGTAGAACTCATGGTGCGGAAGAAAGATGGCAAGCTTGAGCGCTTCGATTTGAACAAGACAATCCGCGGCGTGCAGAAAGCATGTGAAAAAAGACCCGTAACGATGGATCAGATCAACGAGTTGGCAGGTTTCGTTCGCCAGGCCGTAATGCAGAAAGGCAAAGACGAAATCTCATCTAAGGAAATCGGCGATTTGGTCATGAAATACCTGAAAGAACTTGACCGCATAGCGTACATCCGCTTCGCGTCGGTTTACAAAAAGTTTGAGGAGCCTGAGGATTTCAGGCGGTTACTCCTTGAGGTGAAAAAATGAAGTATGTCAGAAAACGTGATGGAAAATTAGAACCCTTCGATCAAGAACGTATAACAAAAGCCATTTGGAAAGCCGCTAAAGCAGTGGGCGGAAAAAACCGTGAACAAGCAAAATTCATAAGTGACGAGGTGTTGGCGGAGCTCCGAAGCCGATTCGGCGAAGATGGTTGCCCCACGGTTGAGGAGATTCAAGACTTAGTTGAAAAACGGTTAATTGAGAACGGTCGCGCCCAAACGGCTAAAGCGTATATTCTCTACAGAAAGCAGCATCAGGATATGCGCGAGTTAGCTGCGCTTTTAAGCTCCGCGGACCTTGTAGACCAGTACTTAGAGATTGAAGATTGGCGAGTTAAAGAAAACAGCAACATGAGCTATTCACTTCAAGGCTTGAACAACTACCTTTCATCCACGGTAATAGCTAAGTACTGGATATCACGGATTTACCCGTCAAAGATTGCCGCGGCGCACTTTTCAGGCGACATACACATCCACGACTTAGGCGTGCTTGGACCTTACTGCGTAGGCTGGGACATAGCTGACCTGCTGCTCTCAGGCTTCGGCGGCGTAACCGGCAAAATTGAGAGCAAACCCGCGAAGCACTTCAGAACCGCCTTAGGCCAGATAGTTAACTTTTTCTACACGCTGCAAGGTGAGGCTGCAGGTGCGCAAGCATTCAGCAACTTTGACACTTACTTGGCGCCTTTCATACGCTACGACAATTTAAGCCAAAGAGACGTAGAGCAAGCTCTACAAGAGTTCTTTTTCAACATGAACGTGCCCACCCGCGTGGGTTTCCAGACGCCTTTCACCAATCTGACGCTGGACTTGACGGTGCCAGACTTCATGAAAGACGAAGGCGTACTCTTCAACGGGAAAGTCACTGAGGACACATACGGTGATATGAGTAAGGAGATGGAAATGTTCAACTTGGCTTTTGCCGCGATTATGCAGCAAGGTGACTCTAAAGGGAGAGTTTTCACTTTTCCCATTCCCACGTACAATGTTACTAGCGATTTTGCGTGGGACTCTCCTGTGGCGCAAGCAGTTTTCGAAGTCACTGCCAAGTACGGAGTGCCTTACTTTTCCAATTTCATGAACAGCGACTTGCACCCTGAGGACGTGCGAAGCATGTGCTGCCGCTTGAGAATAGACAACCGCGAGTTGCGTAAGCGTGGCGGTGGCTTTTTCGGCGCTAACCCGTTAACCGGCTCAATAGGCGTTGTAACCTTGAATATGCCGCGGATTGGCTACTTGTCCAAGGATGAGGATGAGTTCTTCCAACGCGTGGATGCCGCCATGGAAACAGCTAAAAGCAGCTTGGAGATTAAGCGGAAGGCGCTTGAAGCGTTCACTGATAATGGTTTGTACCCGTACTCTCGACGTTACTTGCGTCATGTGAAAGAGGGCTACGGCAAATACTGGAAGAACCACTTTTCAACCATAGGCTTAGTCGGCATAAACGAAACCGTATTGAACCTGTTAGGCGTGAACATTACGGTGCCTGAGGGAAAGGACTTCGCCGTCAAAACTCTTAACTTTATGCGTGAACGGCTTGCAGACTTCCAAGAGGAGACAGGTGACATCTACAACTTGGAGGCGACCCCCGCTGAAGGCACATCATACAGGCTTGCACGCCTTGACAAACGCAGATATCCAAATATCATGGCGGCTAATGAGCCTCTGGTTCAGATGCGGCATGCTGAGCCGTTCTACACGAACTCTTCCCAGTTGCCAGTGGACTATGAAGGTGACTTGTTCGAAGCGTTAGAGCATCAAGAGAGTCTGCAGACGCTTTACACAGGCGGAACTGTCTTCCACATTTTCTTGGGTGAAAGGCTTCACTCTTGGAAGTCAGCCGCGGCGCTCATACGAAAGGTAGCTTCAAGCTCGCGTTTGCCCTATTTCACTTTAACACCGACGTTCAGCATTTGCCCAACTCACGGCTACACAAGCGGAGAGCACAAGCAATGCCCAGTCTGCGGAGCACAAGCTGAAGTTTACTCACGTGTCGTCGGCTACCTGAGACCAGTGGACCAGTGGAACGACGGAAAACAAGCGGAATTCTCAATTCGCAAAACCTTTGACAAATCCACAATGCTAGCTACAGCCCCGTTGACCGTGTAAAAAAGAGGAAAAAACATGAAGTTTAGCGGTCTCCAGAAAGTCAGCTTAGTCGACTACCCAAACAAGGTAGCCTCCGTGCTCTTCACGCCAGGCTGCAACTTGCGTTGTCCATTCTGCCACAACTGGCGCATAGCCGTGGACCCGAAGCCGCCATTCCTGCAGGAAGCCGTGGCACTGAAAATTCTGGAAAGCCGCAAAAAATACGTGGACGCAGTCGTAGTAACCGGCGGAGAACCCACAATGCACAAAGAACTACCAAAGTTTCTAGCGAAACTAAAGAAGCGAGGTTTCCAAGTCAAGCTGGACACGAACGGTTTTTATCCCGAAGTGTTGGAACAATGCTTAGGCTACGTGGATTACGTGGCTTTAGACTTGAAAACCTCCCTTGAAAAGTACAAGCTTCTAGGAGCTAAAAGCACCAGCGAATTACTACGTACAATCGAAATGCTAAAAATGGGTAAAGTAGCATACGAGTTCAGAACAACAATGGTTCCAGAAATCATCACAGCGGAAGACATAAGCAGAATTCGCGAACTTACCAAAGGCGCGAAAACTCACGCGTTTCAGCAGTTCGTGCCACAGGATACTTTGGACAAACGGTTTGCAGGCTTAAAGCCTTACGCCCCTGAGGTCATTAAAGAGTTCGCGGGAACCATGAAAAACTACGCGGAAAACGTGGTTCTCCGCATATAGAACCCCGCGCCACCTTTTTTCACTATTTTTTATTGAAAGAGTACTTGATAGCGTTTTTAGGACAGATGTCCACGCAGTTTCCGCACAGTATACATTCGGTGTTCTCCATCGCTTGCGTTTGCACCATCTCGTTCACGTTTAGGCTCATTGCGCAGTTTCTTGTACAAGCCATACAGTTGATGCACTTGTCTCGGTCTGATTCGAGTTGAAGCGCAGGCCAGTTAACTGAATTGCGGATTTTTCTTCCAATTATCATGAATGGTGCCATCCAGCAGATAGTGTGGCATGCTGCTCTTTTGCCTGCGGCCAGCGCAACTGCGGCTATGAGACCAGCGATAACGAGGAACATTATGGCTGATTCCAGCCCCGTGATTGATATGCCATAGTACGTCTGATACAGGGGGTCAACTGCATTTATCGCTCCGGCTTGCAGGAACATTATGGCTATGATTGTTATCCATGGAGCCCAAATGGCATATTTTATCCAATTTCTTTTTCCATTCTTGAAATCCTTGTTTCGGGCGCGTGCACACAGTTCCTGTGTTGCTCCTGCAGGGCAAACCCACCCGCAGAAAGCTCTTCCCAAGAACAGGGAAAAAACGAACAGAAGTGCAAAAACTATTAGGCTGCCAGCTACTATGCCTTCAACTGCACCCATTATCACTAAGTACGGCGAGAAATAGTAATAGATTATTGGAAACAAAGCAAACATAACCAGCATCAGCGCCTGTCTTATTTTTTGTCTATCCACTATTGTTCACCTCCCCGTTCCCGTGCTTTCCTTTGTGTTAGGGCATTTTCCATTTCTTGCTGTGTTATATCCAGTTTCAAGACGCCATTTTCGCCTTCTATTTCAAGCATAACGCCTTCGACCATAGCGACGTTTTTAAGTTCACCTAGGAATCCCTCGAAGAATACGGTGCCAGTTTCATCAAGAAATGACATTCTTCGTACACACTTTTCAGATTTCATTTCAATTGAAAACGAATGCTTTTCATTTTTCTTTACCATCAGGATTTCGCCTCAAGCAATTATAGATAAAAAAAGAATGATAAGGCAACCGCAACAGCAAATATGAAATATCACACTTGAGTATGAAATATCCAAATACTTCTAAAGGAGTCGTTGACTAATTGGAAACTTTCAGCAGTTTACTGTTTGAACTTTCAAGCACTGACCGCTTAGATATATTAACTCTATTGAAGAAAACTCCAATGAAACTTTCCCACGTTTCTAAAAAGCTTGATTTCACCGTTCAAGAGACCTCAAGAAACATCACAAGGCTAAGCGAAGCGAAACTGATAAGCAAAGATGTTGATGGTACTTTTCACCTTACACCCTACGGCACAGAGGCGTTTAATCTTCTTTCAGGATACAAATTTCTCTTCAAAAACCGGGAATACCTGACCACCCACATTCTCACCGAATTACCTGCACAGTTCCGAGCAAGTCTAGGTGTTCTTGAAAGTTGCGAATTAGTGAATGACGTGATGGTTGCATTTCGTAACGTAGAAAACATGATAGCAAAAGCAGAACAGTTTGTCTGGATTCTCACCAATCAAGTGCTGGCGAGCACAATACCCTACTTGACGCAAGCCGTTGAACGGGAAACAAAATTCAGGCTCATAATGCCTAAGGACTACATACCTTCAGATGATATGCGCGAATTAGTCAGTAACCCTGCTTTCGAGAAGGCAAGCCGAGCTAAAGAATTGGAAAGCAGATTTTTGGATGAAGTTAATGTCTTCTTATGTCTTTCAGAGAAAGAAGTCGCTGTTCTATCATTTCCAAACTTGGAAGGAAAACTAGACTACATCGGATTCAAGAGCAAAACCGAATCGGTTGTTGACTGGACAAAAGCTTTGTATACTTTTTACTGGGAAAAAGCAACCTCAAACCTTCCAGAACAACTCTCCAGCAAATAAACCATAAACAACAAAAAACATCCTACCAACTCAGGCCTTAATTAATTGAAATCTTGCTATATTCAAATGCGGGTCTAAGCGCCAGTTGACTCTACATTTCAGCCTTTAAATAAGGGGGCTATAGACAAAAATCGCAACAGGAAAAAAGAAGTAGATTTGAGTCTATTCTTTAGCTTAACAGTTTGTAGGTGTTAAGGTGGTCTCAGATAAATGCGGAGTTGTCCTCTTGTAACTTGAAGGTCAATTCCGCCATCTTTACTTATGGATTTGGATGCTGGACCAACTGCTGAAATTGCTAGGTTGTTTTTCAATTTTGATTTTACGCCAAGGAATTCGAAGGCTGCTTCTTTTGTCAGTTCGATTTCAAAGTGCGTTAGTTTCCATTCTTCTCCATCTACGATGATATTGGTTATTTTGCCTACTCTCATACCTTCACAGTACAATTCTTTCCCGAGTAACTCGTTATACTTCATGCTTTTTCACCCTTTAACAACTTCTTTTCTCTTTGTATGTTTATAAGACTTATTGAGTACTACTCAGCGACACGCGTCCACGAAAAGCCATTTCAGGCATTTAACTGGGCTTTTTGTCGATAACCACGAATCAAACATCTTTTTTCTGCCATTTATCGCGGTTAACCAAACCAACTATCAGGTATATCAAACCTAAAGCAAAAAGAGGCAAACCAACCTCAAACGGCAACTCTGTAAAAAAATACACCAGCATCATAACCAACCCAGTAGGCAAAAAAGCTAGCCCCATTATGAAGAAAGCCTTATAATCAGTTTCCCCCGCTTTCCCAGCCTTCTTCCTCTTCCGCAAAACCACCACCAACAACAAAGTAACCAAAATAGCTACCACCAAAAGCAAACTCATAACAGACGCAGAACCATTCATCCACCCAACCTCTCCAGCAAAACTAGAAAACGCATACTCCACCTAAAAACATTTAGCAACAACCCAACACAACCAAAAACAAAAACCCACTAAAACAAGCAACCGAAAACACCAATTCCAAGCTTTCGAGCCGCAAAGTTTAAGGGTTGAAGTTCTGTATGATTTCGCGTATTCCCACCTAGGAGTTTGTGGCTTGAAATTCAAAGGAGAAACCATAGAAGAACACAAAGCTGAGGTCCTAATCAAACTCAGAAAATACAAACTACTCAAAAAAGAAACAGAAGAAGACGCCATCACCTACACCGTCAACATCCCCAAAGACAAAGAAAAAGCCCTAATCTGGTGCATCCTCAAACAAGCAACCGTAGGCATCGCCATGATGAACGCACTCTACAAAATGTTAGAAGAGAAAGGCCTAGACCGCGCAATCGTAATCACAGAAGGCCGCTTCACACACGCAGCCAAACAAGGCGCAAAAAAGAAAAAAGTCGAACTGTTACCAAAAACATTCCCCGTATTCGAAATCTTCGACCACAAACTAGTCCCAAAACACGAAATCCTAGATGAAAAAGAAAAAAAAGAAATCCTCGCACAATACAAAATCCAGCCATACCAGATGCCACAGATAAAATCCACCGACCCCGCAGTTAAAGCCATAGGCGCCAGACCAGGCGACATGTTGAAAATAATTAGGAAAAGCGCAACTGCAGGCGAGCACATCGCTTACCGCTACGTAGTAGACTAAAAAAGAAAGGGAAACAGCAGCCTCACTTGGCTATCATCACTTCTGACGATTTAACAACCGCGTTTACTTCGTCACCTACGTTTATTCCTAAATCCTCAACCGCTTCTTTCGTAATTACCGAAGTGACAATTGCAGGCGCTTGAATCTCAACTTTGACTTTCGCGGTTACTCCATCCTTTTCGATAGAAACTACTTTTCCTTTTAGTTGGTTACGAGCACTAAGTTTCAGTCCTAACACCTCCCAACCTTCTGGGTCAGAAAGAACCTCACTCATACGACCCTCCACGCGCTGATACTCCTCTATCAAACTCCGCCCCAACGCGGTTAGCTTTGCGCCGCCGCCTCCAGATTTGCCGCCCTTAAAAGTCACCACGACTGGAGCTTCAATAGCTTTCTGAATTTTCTGCAAATAATTCCAAACGTACCGATAGGACATTCCAAGCATTACAGCAGCTTTCGAAATCGACTGCTCCGTTGCTATTGCTTTAAGAATTTCAGCGCCGCCCTTTCCCAGCACAGGTGTCCCATTATACTCTATCCATACTTTGCAAGAGGGCTTATGCCCTTTTTGAGGAAGCATTCCAATTAGAGTTAATCGCGGTAACGTTTATAAGGCTAGTGTTATGCATGACTAAACATAACGGTGTTTAAACATGCAAACATGGCAAAAACTGTTCATAGTCGCAGCATTAGCCACCATAATCGTGGTCGCAGGCACACTAGTATACTTCAACTACTTCTCAAAACGCAGACTCTTCATATCCACAACCACAAGCCTATACGACACGGGATTACTAGACGTAATAGAAGCGGACTACGAAGCAACTCACAATGTTGACCTCAACATATTAGCCGTAGGAACAGGCATAGCAATACAGCACGCCAAAAACGGCGACGCTGACATAGTCCTCGTTCACTCTCCATCAGTCGAAAAAAGCTTTCTCGAAGAAGGCTACGGGGTAAACAGGAAAATAATCGCCTACAACTTCTTCACAATCGTAGGACCCGCAGACGACCCCGCGCAAATCTCAGGAAAAACAGCAGCTGAAGCCTTATTCAACATAGTACAGTATGGAGAAAACATGCCTGACCAGTCGGGAGCAACCCAAATCTGGGTCTCCAGAGGAGACAACTCGGGCACAAACAACAAAGAAAAGAGTCTTTGGACCGCAGCGGGCTATGACTATGAAGAACTTTCGGATGAAGTCTGGTTCGCAAGCACGGGTCAAGGAATGGGCGCCACCTTAACGATAGCTGATCAAAAAACCGCTTACACGCTCTCGGACATCGGAACATACCTGAAATTCTATTCAGACGGCACTATCGAGTTATCTTCACTGATACTTCAAGAGCAACCTTTGCTAAACGTCTACAGCGTCATGGCAGTGAGTCCAACGGTTTCAGCCAATCAGAGTGTACATGAGAATATCAACTTTGAAGACGCGATGAACTTCATCGAATACTTGGTTTCAGATGAAACGCAGGAGCTAATAACAAACTACGGTCAAGACACGTACGGTCAGAGCCTCTTCACGGGTGCTGTGCAACCATTAATCGATGATGCACCCCAACCTCTTGTCAGCTGGATACAAGATTACGCCTTCTTTGAAGGCTCCGAATGTCCACCGCAATACAGAAATGGCTACGAAGACCTTTACACCTAGAGGAAAACAGTATTGGCTGATATACTCACTGATATAGCCGAAGCATTACAATTGATAGTTACATTTGATCCAGAAATCGTCGGGATTGTTTCCCGTTCCCTCCTTTTTTCTGGAACGGCGGTTATTTTAGCAATTCTTTGGGGTACACCGCTTGCGATGCTAATTGCTATGAAGGAATTTCGAGGTAAAACGTTAATCAAAACGTTCCTTAATGCTTTAATTGGCTTGCCAACTGTAGTTTTGGGTTTAATTCTTTTCCTCATTTATGCAAGAAGTGGATTACTAGGCTTTCTGGGGTTGATTTACACACCAGCGGCTGTGATTATTGGTCAAGCTATATTGGTGACACCGATTCTCGTCAGCATAGGCGTTTCAGCCATTGAATCTGTTGACCCTGAAATAATGAGTTTATCCAAAACTTTGGGTGCTTCGGAGTCTCAAGCGCAAGTAGCAGTTTTAAAGGAAGCATCCAGAGGGATTATTTTGTCTGATCTTGCCAGCTTCAACCGTGCAATTGGAGAGTTGGGCGTGGTGTTGCTGGTTGGCGGTAACATTGCAGGAGCTGGCATCAGGACTGATGTGATAACGACAGCGATTTCACGTTATGTTCAAATAGGCGAATTCGGTCTTGCCATAGCACTGGGAATATTATTAGTACTAATTGTTTTCATTGTAAACATGATAGTAGTTGTAGCGAGTAAGGCAAACTACATAGTCGAATTAGCTAAAGGACCATATTTTAGATTTAAACGCCACAGAGAGAACAAACAATGAGGGTAGTTGCTGAATTAAGAGACGTAACGAAAGCGTATGGCACCAAAATAGTGGTAGACTCAGTGACCCTAGAGATTCGCGAAGGCGAAATACTGGCCCTTTTAGGACCCAACGGTTCAGGGAAATCAACAATACTGAAAATGCTTGCGTTCATAGAAAACCCGACAAGTGGCGAAGTAATGTTCCAGAGTGAAAAAGTTAACTTCAAAAACACCGAAAAAGAACGCGTACAGAGCACTCTGGTTTTTCAAAAAACAACGCTCTTCGGCACTTCCGTCTACAATAACATTGCTTACGGATTGGAAATAAGGAAAGTACCAAAGGAAAAACGCGACCGGGAAGTAAAAAAAGCTCTGGAACTAGTGAAACTGGAGGGCTTCGAGAAACGCAACGCAAGAAAGCTTTCCGGCGGAGAACAACAGCGCGTGGCAATAGCCAGAGCCTTAGTGCTGAAGACGAAACTGCTGCTTCTGGATGAGCCAACGGCGAACTTGGACCCGAAAAACGCAGGAATAATCGAAGAAGTCATAGACACCGTAAACCGCGAAAACAAAACCGCCATCGTAATGGCAACGCACAACATGTTCCAAGCTAAGAAGTTACCTCACCGCATCGCCCTAATGGATGAAGGAAAAATCACTGAAGTTGGCGCGCCAGCAGAGGTTTTCGGTACACTCTCCAAAAACTTGGCTCGCTTCGCTGCAGTTGACAACACATTTACAGGAAACGCCAAAGCAACAGCGGCAGGCACGTCAAAAGTTGACGTGGGCAACGGCGTGCATATAGAGGTGACAGCCGAAAAGCAAGGTGCTACCGCCGTTTTCATAAATCCAAAGGACATAATTTTATCTAAGACTGTTGTGAAGTCCAGCGCGAGAAACGTGTTCAAAGGTAAAATAACTGAAATCACTGATGTAGATTCGCTTGTGAAACTCAAGGTTGACGTCGGCAGGTCCTTCACGGTTCAGATAACTAAGCGGTCTTTCAACGAGATGGAACTTTGCTTGAACGAGGAGGTTTTTATCACTTTCAAAGCTTCAAGTGTGCAAGTTCTTTAGGCTGTGCTTTTTCTTTCCTCTTCCAGCTCGTGCAGAATCACTAATGCTTCGCCGAGAGACATGTTCAGCCTGTTCGCTAGTTCCGAAGCGGTTATGTCCGATTTTTCGTGTAATATGGTCTCTCGGGTGTATGCTTTGTGGGTTGGGTACATCACCGAGGCCTGAACCGTTTCGACAAGTATGGGCCAAAGTTTTTCCTTCAGGTACTCTTCCACGCTCATGCCTCATCACAGAGTTCATTGTGTTAAGTGGTTATTCAGCCTACCGCAAAAAGGGTATGTGAGTTTTCGAAAAATCAGCAGGGAACTTTTAAATTGGTTCAAAACACCCACGTTAACTTGGTGAACGTCAAGTTGACTAAAACGGCGTTAATAGTTTACTGGTCGAAAACAGGCAACACTGAGAAGGTAGCCAACGCCATCAAACAAGGCTTAGAAGCAGCAGAAGTCCAAGTAACAATGAAAAAACAGGCAGAGGCGAAAAACGTTGACTACTTCGACTACGACCTCGTCTGCGTAGGTGCCCCTTCATATGCTTGGCATCCCCCAGAACCCATGGCAAAATTCCTCAAAGACAAATTCGCTACTTACCGCAAAGAAGGCAGAATCAAACCTTGCGCCCCAAAAGTTCCAGGCAAAAACGCGTTAATTTTCGTAACTTACTCTGGTCCCCACACAGGCATCGACGAGGCAACACCAGCCGGCAAATACATAGCGCAGTTCTTCGAGCACTTAGGCTTCACGGTCTTAGACGAATGGTACATCCTGAGCGAGTTCCACGGGTCCTTAGAACACAGCACAAAAGGTAGGATGGGCGACGTAAGAGGAAAACCCACCCAAGAAGACCTGTTCAAGATAAAAGAGGACATGGAACGTTTAGTTAAGCAATATTTGGTTTAAGCCTAAACCTCATTTTTTCTCTCGCTGATGGCCCCGTGCACAAAGGTAATAGCGCCTCACCAGTGATTACTTAGTGAAGAATTTTGAAGACTGTTGTTGTGCTGAAGACTGATGCGAAAAACATATTGTCTCTGAAACATTTGATTGGTCGAAAGCGCCTTGGAAAAGTTTGGTGGTAGAGCCATCGAACTTTGACTTCACGAGGAGTAACCTGGAACTATCATATTAGCAAGTGTTTTATTGGGTTCCAAACTTAATGAAGCCAGTTGATACTCATGACCGAGACAGAGTATGTAATAGGCGTGGATGTTGGTGGAACTTGGACGAGAACGCTCCTTCTAGAAACGGGCACCAATGCAACAGAAAAGATCAAGGAGCGCGTTGATACCAGCTGTGATATGGCCATAAGCGACCAAATCATAAACATGATTCATACGCTATGTGGCAGAAGGGGTATCTCTGCTTCATCCTTGAAGGGTGTGGGAATTGCTTCAACAGGACCCTTGAATTCCAATGAAGGCACCCTGATTAAGCCGACAAACATGCCTCTCGAGTATGTTCCTCTTGTAGAGCCGATCAAAAAGAAGTTGAAGGTCCCTGCATTTTTAGTAAACGATGGCACAGCCGCAGTCTTAGGGGAAAAAGAATTCGGAGGAGGCAAAGGAACAAGTAATCTATTTTACGTGACAATTAGTACTGGCATCGGCGGCGGCGCTATAGTAGATGGCAATCTTTTAATGGGAAAAGATGGAAACGCCGTTGAGATCGGTCATTTCATAATAGATTATCAAGGAAAGCTTACGTGTGGCTGTGGAAGACGCGGCCACTGGGAAGCTTACTGTTCAGGCAGAAACATACCACACTATGTGCGGTTGAGAGTGAGAGAAAAAGGAAAAGATGCTTTTGAAAATAGCCTGGTTTCTGAAAAAACTGGCGGTAGCTTGTCTATGTTGACCTCGAAGATTCTGTTTGAGGCAGCGAAAAGCGGAGATCCTTTTGCCCTTCAAATTATTGAAGAAATTGGAGTTTTAAACGCAATAGGATTCGCGAACATAGTGAATGCGTATGATCCAGAGCGCATAATAGTTGGCGGCACAGTCGCCTTGAAAAATCCTGAGCTTATACTGCCGCCCATCAAGAAACACATAGCTGAGTATGCGCTGAACAGGATACCTGATATAGAGATAACACGCTTAGGTGATGACGTAGGCCTCTACGGAGGCGTTGGCGCTGTCCTCAAATTCACTGCATCGTCAAGATAGCTTAGTGCATCTACAATTTATGTAGAAAGCGAGATTCTGCTGCTACACCTAAGCGTAGAATAATGGAGCACTGGCGGTGCGGACGCTTAATAAAAGAGGCAATCGCCAATTATTATGGGAGAAGTTTTTGTGCAAGGCGATCAAGAAAGAGAACGGAAACCAAATAGGCTGATCCACGAGAAGAGTCCGTATCTACTTCAGCATGCTTACAACCCTGTAGATTGGTATCCATGGGGCGAAGCGGCTTTTGAAGCAGCTAAAACACAAGACAAGCCAGTTTTTGTTTCCATAGGCTATTCTGCATGTCACTGGTGCCACGTCATGGAGAAGGAAAGCTTTGACGACCACAAAGTAGCCGAACTAATGAACGATGTATTCATCTGCGTAAAGGTTGACAGGGAAGAAAGACCTGACCTTGACAGCGCGTATATGACAGTGTGCCAGATGATGGGGCGGAGCTGCGGCTGGCCACTCAACATCATAATGACCCCAGACAAGAACCCGTTCTTCGCAGCCAGCTACACCCCCAAAAACAGCAGGTTTGGCTTGGCGGGTATGGTTGATCTCATTCCTCAGATCAACGAAATCTGGAAAACACGCAGGTCCGACTTGGAAAACTTGGGCAACGACATCAAACGCAGGATAGAAATCCTTGAGAGCAGAACTCTGGGAGAAGAATTGGGAAAAGACGTGTTGGATGACGCCTACGAGAAGCTTGTCTTAAGCTTTGATGAGGAGAACGGTGGATTTGGGCGCGCTCCAAAGTTTCCCACGCCGCATAACCTTCTTTTCCTGTTGAGGTATTGGAGCCGAACCAAGGAGAAAAACGCGTTGTCGATGGCTGAGAAGACTTTACGGTCCATGCGTGCAGGCGGCATTTTTGATCAGGTGGGCTTCGGTTTTCACCGTTACTCAACAGACGCTGAGTGGCTGGTTCCGCATTTTGAAAAGATGTTGTATGACCAAGCGTTATTGGCTCTGGCTTACACGGAAGCTTTTCAAGCCACGGGCGCTGGCAAGTTCAAGGTAACCGTTAAGGAAGTTTTAGAGTACGTTCTCAGAGATTTGACTTCGCCAATAGGCGGCTTCTACTCGGCTGAAGATGCAGACAGCGAAGGGGAGGAGGGGAAGTTCTATTTGTGGACTGAAGAAGAAATCAGAAAAACCTTGGCGCCTGAAGATGCCGAGCTGGCGGTTAGACTTTTCGGCGTCAAAACGGAGGGAAATTATGCTGAGGCAGGACGAATGCGAAACGGTAAAAACATACTTCACTTAGCGAAACCGCTGGATCAGGTTGCCTCAAAATTACAGTTAACCATAGACGAGTTGATCCGTAGGCTGGGAAAAACTTGTAACTTGCTGTTTAAAGCCAGAGAAAAACGAGTGCACCCAGCTAAAGACGACAAGATTCTAGTGGACTGGAACGGGTTGATGGTTGCCGCTTTGGCAAAAGCCAGCCGCGTTTTCAGTGAACCTCGTTACCTTGAAGCCGCAGTCAAAGCCGCGGGTTTCATATTGGAGAAAATGAAGGATGAGAACGGAACACTTTATCATCGCTACGCAAAAGGGGAAAGGGCGATAATGGGTTTTCTTGACGATTACGCTTTTCTTGTTTGGGGGCTGGTGGAAATTTATGAGTCAGGGTTTGAGGAGTCGTACTTGCAGGCGGCGGTGGAGTTAACCGACACGATGATTTCACGGTTTTTGGATCACGAGGAGGGCGGCTTCTACTTCACAGCGAGCGGCGGCGATAACTCGGTGCCCATAAGAAAACAAGTGTATGATGGCGCGTTGCCTTCAGGGAATTCCGTGGCGCTGCTGAACATGTTGCGTTTGGCGCTTTTGACTGGAGACACGAAGTATGGAGAGTTTGCCGACCAAATAATCAAGGTGTTCTCTGAGGAGGTAAAGAGCGTTCCTGTGGCCCACACGTTTATGCTTCTTGGAGTGGACTTCACTGTTGGACCAGCCTACAACGTTATTTTAGTCGGTGACTCACAAGAAACAAGCCTACAGAACATGCTCAGCGCTTTGAAGAGTGCTTATTTGCCGAACAAGGTGGTTTCGCTGCGGCAGCCTGGCAAGACGGGTTTGGGCTACGAGGAAATTGATGGAAAAGCCACGGCTTACGTTTGCCAAGGGCAGACATGTATGCCTCCCACGAATAAACCAGAAAAAATGCTGGGACTTCTCGGGTTGATGTAAACAGGAAGAACGTGCACACGACTCAGTTCTTGTTGGGGACTGAAAAGATCAGTAAGAAAAGATTGTTATGTTGATGATGGTCGGGTTCCAAGCGTGAGTTGAAGCGTTAACCACCTGTGGTGCAAGCATAGTGGTTACTATTGGAAGCTGTAGCTATCGCCGGAAATGAAGCTGAAGTCTTATTTTTTCCGTTCGTGGCCATTCACCTCCGTTTTCCTTGTTGATTGTCTTCTTAGCGGCAATTTATTGAGCGATTTTTCAAGATTGTACCCGATTTTGTTCCCAATTTATACAAATTTAGGGTTGATTTTTTTCTCGAAAGGTTAGGAACAGGTTTATTACTCAAGCGTAAATAGGGAATAATCAAACTCCTCAAGAATAGTGGCGGTATAGATTGGGTAACAGCAAGCGTTCAATGAAATATCTTCTCGGGTGGCTTATTGCAGGCACGAGAGGTGGCGCTACGCGTGCTAAAATGATTGAGACGCTGAAGGAAACCCCGCAAAACGCCAATCAGTTAGCGAACCACCTTGGGATGGATTACAGAACTATACGGCATCATCTTAAAGTTCTTGAGAAAAACAGGTTGATTACTGCTGCCGGAGAAGGTTATGGTACTACGTATTTCTTGTCTCCAGCTTTGGAGGAGAATTATGGGGTTTTTGAGGAGATTGTGAATAAAATGTGGAAAAAGTAGAAAAAGGAGTAAAAAATAATGTCATTCCATATGAATAAGAATCGTAAAATCCTGTTAGTGATAATCGTAGCTTTGATAGCTGTAGCGCTTGTAGCAGCGCTTTGGGCATCATACTCTTTTCAATTTCCAGTTTCAGAATTTCCTGAAAGGAGCATTCCGCAGTCAGAGCATATTTTTGGTGACTTCGAGTTTTTCTATGTTGCGCAGACTGTGCTTTCCACGGTTAATATTGCGCTTCTAGTTTTCTTGTTGACTACGTACGTTGACATATATAGGAAGACAAGGTCGCAATTCACCTTGGGGCTGATCATATTCTCATTGGCATTCCTTTTTAGAACTCTCACTGCGAACCCGTTGTTCATGTGGGTTTTTGGTTTCAGAGCGTTTGGTTTGGGACCGTTTGCCCTGTTGCCAGACTTATTCGAGCTTTTGGCGTTATCTGTATTGCTTTACCTCAGTGCTAAATACTAAGGTTGATGTGAGCCGTGAAAAAGAAGGTGTTCATTTCAGGACCCATTTTGGGCATGGAAACCAACCAAGGCTACAGGGAAACCATCACTGAAATCTGCTTGAAGCTGGGTTTTGAGGTGATTGATCCGTGGCACCGCGAAAAAAGCCTCTACAAAGGTGATGAGAAATGGTGGTGGCCTAACGTTCCTGCTTCAGGTTTTGTTGAAAGGGACTTGGAGGATGCTGAACAATGCGACATTATGATTGTTTATTTGCCTAAACTTTCTGCGGGAGCATGTATGGAACTGTTCTATGCGAAACGTAGAGGCAAAAAAATTATAGTGGTTTCTGAAATGGAGTCTTTGAGTCCATGGATTAAAATTCACTCAGATGGCGTATTGAAAAATCTTAATGAGCTTGAGGATGAACTAAAAAGACTCCAATGATGAGTTTCGTGTACGCTTCAGTTTTTAAGGCTCAAGCAGCGACTAAATTTTGGTTTGCCTGTTTCTTCGTGTGACTGACGCGTGATTTTTTTCTATAGCCCCCTTATTTAAACTATAAATAGTCTCGGGAGAACCGTTGGGCGGGCGTGTAATCGTGGAAAGGTGGCAGGGCATATACGTCTTGATCATTCAGGTGGGGGAAGACATCTGTGTGGATGTGGGTGCGTTAGGTGAGACAGTTTTTGGGAAGGGTTTGTATGCGTATGTTGGGTCCGCGCAGACTAATCTAGAACAACGGGTGAAGCGCCACGTAAGGAAAGAGAAAAGGAAGTTTTGGCACATCGACTACTTGCTGGACCATCCCGCAACAAAAATCGTTGAAGTGTTCTTCAAAGAAGCCGCGAAACTTGAAGAATGCAAAACCGCCGAAGTCATTGGTGAAAGAAGTAAGCCAATAGCGGGTTTCGGCTGCTCCGACTGCAACTGCAAAAGCCACCTGTTCCACATAAAAAACTACAGATTCCTGCAAGAAACAATGCAAGTATTCCCTAAAGAAACATAACGCTTTTTAAGAGATGAAGCGAAGAATACGTAGTCCACCGTTAAAGCGGTCGTAGTCTAGTTTGGCTAGGACATCAGCCTGCCACGCTGACGACCCGGGTTCGAATCCCGGCGACCGCACCATACGGCCTTTTTCTCTGGAAAAAGCTCGACCAAAATCAACACCTGACTATTTCCTTTGTTTCTCGAAAATTGGTTTTGAATCCTTCTCGCTTACTTAACTACAAAACCAGCAAGTGTATGATTTGCCGATGATTTTCATGTTGAAGCTGAACAGACGCTTTTATAAGGTGGTCTGTTTGAAGCTTTTTTCGAGCAGCAAAAGCCGTTTTTTTCTGGAAGAAAGGTAAATTGAATTTATGTACACTTTAGGTTATTGTCTGGCAAAACCAACATGAAAAAGGCTCCATCAAATTAACAAGAAAAAGATAAACTGACGACAGATGAAGAGAACATTTCGCTGCTATTTCCGCAATTAACCTTTAACCGAGACACTAACCAAGGAATTATTATCGCGTGAAACGTTGCCGCCTTAGTGGGCAAAGCGTAGATGATGCCGAGACTTACTGTTTCGGGAAGGGGGCGAATCACCACCCCGCCCCCATGAGAGAGAAAAAGAGTAAATTTCAATCGCACCCCCACACTACACTCACTATTATCAACCACCAAACCAATTAAAACCAAAATTTAGAATGGTTTCTACTTGGGTTGAATAGGGAAAGATTTATATATTTATAGGTTGGATAATCCAACCACATAACGAAGCGTGAAAAACAAGCCCACAAAACACTAACAAACCCACCACCTAAGGCTAAAAAAATCCATCGTAGCAAAGCCGCAACATATGCCTAGAAAAGTCGTTGGGGTTCAGCTTCGACCCTCTCGAGTTGGCCCCAACGGCAAAAGCTACAAACAAAACTTACAGAGGAGTGGAAGCTCGAAACCATTTTTCCGCCAAAAGGCCGACTGAATTTGAATGCCCCTACACACTCGAACCCTTCAATTCTCTCATACACTAGTTCGCTTGAGAGCCCATATACACCCTACGAAGAATAGCGAGCCAAAGCCTATAAGAGCCACGAAGGAAAGCCACGGAAACGCTTGCCCCAAAGCCGCTGCACGCAAACACTCACTAGAATGAGTAAGAGGCAACATGTACAGGACAGCTTTTACTGCTTCTGGCAGTTGGCTTAACGAAAAGAAAGTGCCGCTGAGAAAGCTCATCGGCAAAATTACTAGGGTGCTGAAGGTGGTCATATCTTGGTGGGATTTAGCCCACATTCCAATAAGCACACCAAGAAAGGAAAAGACAAAGCAAGAGATAACTAGGACTAACACGAAAAGTGGACTAACTATCAGCGTCGGCGAAATAATTACGCCCACTGCTAATAATGCGACAGTGCTTATCAGCCCGCGTACTACGCCTATCAATGTTTTACCGACGGCTAACGAAAAGAGGCTTATGGGAGACATCAAGTATTCGTCGAAGCACCTGTAGAAAAGACGATCAACATGCAACTTCAGTCCAGCCCCACCATAACTACTTGACATAGCGGTAAGCGCAATTATACCAGGCATAACAAACGCAAGGTAACTGTAACCATCAAAGGTGATTCCACCCCCCAAACCATAACCAAAAGCTACAAGGTAAAGAACAGGATTGACAAGACTAGTGGCAAGTGTCCTCAGCCAATGGCGCCTCAAAAATCTCAGATCCACCCACAAAACTGAGTATATATCCCTGAGCATGGTTAGCATTTAATCATTACCCACCTTTCGGCCAGTTAATTCTACAAAGACATCTTCAAGGTTCGAATCCCGTATAATGATGGTCTTAGCATCTGGAGGTAAGTTCTGAACATAACTTGTTGCCGCCGCTCTGTCAGCAAAATACTGGTAACGAGTTTCTTTATTATCCACAAGAGTCTCCACAGTGACCAAGCCTAATCTTTGACGTAATTCTAAAGGCTTACCAAGATCAATCAAGCGTCCCTGATGGATTATTCCTACACGCTGACACAAAGCTTCTGCCTCTTCAATATAGTGCGTAGTGAGGAAAATTGTGGTACCATCAAGGTGTAAACGACGTATTGAATCCCACAAGCGGCGCCGTGTCTGAGCATCCAACCCCACAGTTGGCTCATCAAGAAAAAGCACTTTAGGCCTATGCAGCAGAGAACCGATAATCATCGCTCGTTTCTTCATACCTCCTGAAAGATCGTTAACTATTCGGTCAGCTTCTTCAGTGAGACCAACATAATCAAGCAACTCATCAATTCGCTTCTTGCGTTCAGCCGAACCCAGATGATGTAGACGAGCACGAAACTCCATGTTTTCTCTCACAGTCAAATCACGGTCCAAACTAACATGCTGCTGCACCACACCAATCACTTTCTTCACCTCATCAGGCTCCTTCACAACATCAAAACCGTTCACCAAAGCACGACCCGAAGTCGGCTTAGTCAAAGTAGTCAACACACGAATAGTAGTAGTCTTACCAGCACCGTTAGGACCCAAAAAACCATAAATCTCGCCAGCGTGCACCTTCAAATCCAAAGCGTCAATCGCCGTGACAGCCCCATATTTCTTAGTCAACTTCTCAGTTACTATAAACTCTTCCAAACCACAGCACTCCTTTTCTGCGCTCCTTCCATACTCCTTCAGCTATTCACCATCTATGAAGCAAATAAATTAAGAATTTCCCTCTTTAATTCCTAAGTGAAAACTTCTCATTCTGATACCAACCAAAACGCTTGTTCGCTAATTGGAACGGAAAATTTTGCCCAGTTTCTCCATGTTGCCAAACATAACGCAGTGCCCTTTTTCTTGAAAGATTTCCAAGTATGCATCACTAAAACTTCTATAAATCATGTATGCATTACTAACTCGGCAAGTCTTATCGTCAGCACCATGCCAGATAAACAATTTGCCAGCAGGAATCCTTGAAAGAGACACGTCCCAAGGCTTCATGAAAAGCTTATGCTCCTGAAAAACCGCTTTAACGCCTTGGTTTCCTTGTCGAAAAGCTTCAGCCATTGACTGATACATCAA
>CAZINA010000009.1:4052-5230 GCA_964540545.1 uncultured Candidatus Bathyarchaeia archaeon | reverse complement strand
ACAAGCACCGCCTTGGTTACGCGCTCTGGAAAAAGAGCTAGATAAGCGAGAGCAAAAACTCCTCCTCCAGACCAACCGAGAATCCCGAACCGTTTAATGCCTAGGTGGTCAGCCAAGAAGTTAACGTCGCCATTAAAAGCCCTAAGACTTGTTCTTAGTGCAAAAGTGGACAAGCCGTAACCTGGCCTGTCTACACCAATTATCTGCAACTGCGCGGCGTAAGCAAGCTCTTTTAAGAGCAAAACTTCTAAACGGCTACTGGCAGTACCGTGAAAGTATATGACAGGCGCCCCTTTGCCGACTACGAAATATCCAAGTTGCCGCCCATCAGGCAAAGAGATTACTTGTTCACTCAATTTTCTTTTCGCCTTTCATTGTGTTGAAGAGTAGATATTCACGCCAGGAAGATTGCGTATCAAACTTTATCTATTCTGGAAGAGCACATGAACGAGGTTATCCAATCAACTACATAAGTTCTTTTTTAATTCAAAATGAACATAAGTTGAATAAAACACATTAAGCAAACAACATAATACTCAACTGTCAAATAAGCCGGAGACCTACAATGCGTTGACAAGAATAAAATTCGGCGTCTTCATTCCCTTTTACGCATTTAAAGCTGAAGAGAAAAAACCCTCATCGCCTTTTGACCGTGTTCGAGATGTGGTTCTGGAATGCGAACAACTTGGATACGATTCAGTGTGGTTAGATGATCACCTGATGTTTAATAAAAGCCCAATCCTTGAATGCTGGACCGCGCTCTCGGCTCTCTCAACCATAACCTCAAAAATAAGGCTGGGCACCATGGTGCTATGCAGCGCTTATCGAAACCCGGCGGTACTCGCCAAGATGGCTGCCACACTCGATGTAATATCAAACGGCAGGTTAGAACTCGGCATCGGCGCAGGAATACAAGAAGACGAGCATGTAGCTTACGGAATACCATTCCTCAAGCCACGCACCAGAACAGACCGCATGAAAGAAGCCGTGGAAATAATAAAGAAAATGTGGACCGAAGAAAAGTCAAGTTACCAAGGAAAATACTACAGAACAAGTGAAGCCGTATGCGAACCAAAGCCTGTGCAGAAGCCACACCCGCCCATAACAATTGGAGGCGGCGGAGAAAAACTCACGTTGAAAACAACGGCCCAGCATGCAAACAGGTATGACTGGGGATA
>CAZINA010000009.1:0-3952 GCA_964540545.1 uncultured Candidatus Bathyarchaeia archaeon | reverse complement strand
AAAAACTCACGTTGAAAACAACGGCCCAGCATGCAAACAGGTATGACTGGGGATACGTGCCCTCATTGGAGCTGTACAAGCACAAACTAGACGTTTTAGAAAACTACTGCAAAGCCGTAGGCAGAGACTTCAGCGAAATAGAGAAGTCAAGCTGGCTCGGCGGCCAAATATTCATCGTCCCAGACCAAAAAGAACTATACAAAAAAGTGTCACAGTTGAAACCAAAGGACGTTTCCTCAGAAGATTTCAAGAAATTCAATTTCGTGGCCACGCCAGACGAGTGCAGACAAGAAATACATCGATACACGAGTTTAGGCGTAACATACTTCATGCTTTTCTTCGGAGACCTCCCAGACCTGAGCAGCGTGAGACTCTTCGCCGAAAAAGTTGTTAAAAGCATCGAATAGACTACTATAAAAAAGAAGAAAGGTTAGGGAAGCCATGTATAGGCTAATTAGCTGGTTAGTTCTTCAACTTCTTCTTTGCCTTCAGCTAGTTCTTTTTCCTGCTGTTTGTCATTAATCAACAGTAGAGCTTGGAATTCTCCGACATGCGTCTTCTCTTCCCTAGCTATGTCCAGCAGAATCGTCTTCAGGTGCTTGTTCTCGGTTAAAGCTGCCATCTGCTCGTAAAGATTTATAGCATCAAACTCGGCGATTATGGCGGCTCTAAGTATCTCCTTATCCAAATCAGCTGGCTTTATCTTTTCAAGGTCTATCGGAACTTTCGACAACAAAATAGGTCAACTCCTCTCTTTGAAAAACATACTTTTCAAAATAAAAAGGTTAACACCGCATCCTCAGGTCAACTCGGCTTCAAAGAGTCCATGAAGGCGCAGGTTCTTTTCCAGATATCTCCGACTTCTTTTGCTACATTGCTTTCTGGAGCGTATTCTACGATGGTTTTTCCCTTAACCATGGCTTCGGTGACTTTGGGGCTGAAAGGAACCTTACCAGCGACTTCTATGTTGTTTTCTCTGCAGAAACCCAGAATCTTCTCGGTGTTATCCATGTTTATGTCGTACATGTTCACGCAGACAAGCGGAATAACTTTGAAGTGCTCCAGCAACTGTAATGCCCGTTTGAGGTCGTGAATACCAGACATTGTGGGTTCAGTAACCACAAAACCAGCGTCTACGCCCGCCACAGAAGCGATAACAGGGCAGCCGATTCCAGGTGGACCATCTACTATGATGAGTTCGCTGTTTTCTTGTTCAGCTAGCTGCTTGGCGTTTTGCCTGACCAAAGTGACGAGTTTTCCCGAGTTACCTTCGCTTGGGTTAAGCAACGCGTGCGCCATAAAACCATACTTGTTTTTTGAGATGTAGGCGTATCCAGATTCTCGTTCAATCAAGGTTACGGCTTTTGAGGGGCAGACGATGGTGCAGACGCCGCATCCTTCGCAGGATATAGCGTCAACCTTGAACTTCTCGGTTATGGCGTCGAACCTGCATTTGTCTCTGCACATGCCCCAGTCTAAGCATTTCGCCAGGTCTATAACTGCAAGTTTTGAACCAGTGAATTTCTGCGTTTCAAGGACTTCAGGGTGTAGAAGCATGTGGAGGTCTGGCGCGTCAACGTCGCAGTCCGCTACTACAGCGTTTTTTTCTAAAGCCGCGAAGGAGGCAGTTAACGTTGTTTTGCCCGTGCCGCCTTTCCCGCTTAAAATTGTGAGCTGCTTCATTTTTTGGCGAGCCTCCCTACGATTTTGAAGAGTTCCTGAAACTTTGTTTTCCACTCAGGCATTTCTTGGCTGAATGGTATTCCCTGAGAATAAAGTTCGGCGATTCGCTTATCGTATGGAATCTCCATCAGTACGGGAATGCTTTTTTCACGGCAGAACTCGTGAACTCTGTTGTCGCCTGCGCCTGCGCGGTTAACCACGACGCCAAAGGGAATGTTCATGTTTTCCAATACTTGAACGATTATTTTTAGGTCGTGAAGCCCGAAAGGTGTTGGCTCAGTCACGAGAACGCAGAAGTCGCTGCCTTTTATGGTTTGTATAACAGGACAGGAGGTGCCAGGCGGCGAATCAAGAAGCACATTTTTGTCTTTTCTGATTTGCCTTTTGACCTCCGCTATGATTGGAACAGCCATTGGTCTTTGCACGTCAAGCTCACCGTACACCAACTCGATATCGCCGGCGGAGGCATGCTTCAAAGTTCCAATTCTATGCGGCTCCTCTTTGATTGCCTCTGCAGGGCACACGAAAACGCAGCCACCGCAGCTGTGGCACAGATCAGGGAAGACCAGAACATCATCCGTGCCCACAAAAAGGGCGTTATATTGGCAAAAATCAGCGCACTTACCGCAACGATTGCATAACTTTTCATTCACAACTGGAACCGAAACGTTGACCACTTGAGTCTTGTCTATCTTGGGTTTCATGAAAAGGTAGGCGTTTGGCTCTTCGACGTCACAGTCGAGAAGCTGAACATCGCCTACTGAAAGCGCCATGTTCACGGCTACGGAAGTTTTTCCAGTTCCACCTTTTCCGCTAGCAACTGCTACAATCATCTTCAAACAATCCAAAATTAATTAAAATGTTGGAAACTCCTATAGTTCTAAGCGCCCTGTTAGTTTCTCGTATTCGGCGATGGCTTTTCGCAGCGTTTTAATCGAAAGTGTGGTGCAGTCAAGCTTGGACTTGGGTAAGCCTCCGAGCTCCGTCAGTATGTCGTCGCCTGTCATCTTTTTTGCCTGCTGAATTGTTCTTCCTTTTAAAAGTGTAGTCATCGCGGACGCTGAGGATGCTGAGCCTGGGCAACCTAAATAGTAGAATTTGGCGTCTTCGATTATGTTTTTTTCGTTAATTTTCAAGTACAGTTTTATGAGGTCGCCGCATGAACCAAGAAAGGTGGTGACGACTGTGGGGTTATCAAGTTTTCCTACGTTAACGTTGTCCACGTAAAACTTGATGGCTTTGCTGGAATAGCCTGACTCAACCATCAACCGCAGTTCTTCTTCAGAAAGCTTCCTTGACGTCTTTTCACCCTCCACAGCACCGCTTTAAGCGAAGTTAATGGTGGTGAGCGTCTGCACAACCTTCTGTAAGCACTTGAAGTTTACCGTCTTTGTAAGCGTCAATTACTTCTTTGACGGTGTTTGCGTTGGCTCTCACCACTGAAATTCCAGCGCCTTGGAAAGTGTTTAATCCTCTTGGACCCATGCCGTAGACTATTATGACGTTCGGTTGTATGTCCAATATGTTGTCGTGAGCGTGACCCATTCCTCCAGCATGCTCACCAGAGTTTGGAAAAACCTTGACATCCGCGACTTCTCCGTTATCGCTTAAATCAACAGCCGTGAAGTATGGTGCTCTTCCGAAATGTTGCGCTAAAGTTTCGTTCAATCCGCCTTGACCAATTGTGGGAACTACTATTCTCTTTGGCAATCACTCACCTCCATTTTCTCGCTGGTGTATCTCTCTAAGATTAAAACTGGTTGAGGTTTTCATGCGCCTCGACCGCCTCCTCTACCGCCCATGCCAAAATGTCCGCCAACAGTAGGTGCACCCGTTTTGCTTAATTCGCCTCGCTTGTACTTTTCAATAGATTCTCTAACAGTTCCAAAGGCGCCTGTCGCCACTTCTATGCCAGCCGCTGACAAAGCTTGAAAAGCTTTTGGACCAACGTTTCCAGTTATCAGCAGTTTCACGTCTTTGTTTGAGATTGTTTGTGCTGCTTGAATGCCTGCACCGCCTGATGCACCAGCAGCCATGTTTGGGATAGCTTCGAACTGCATGGTTTCTGACTCAACGATTACGAGGTAGGAGCATCTGCCGAATCGGGGGTCTATCTGTGCATCTAGGCTGCTTGCGGTTGCGGTTACACATATTTTCATTTCATTTCAACTCCATTAGGCAACTTTCAAGAATTGTTTGATGTTCGTGACTATTTCGGTGAAAGCCTTGACGGTTGGAGAATCCTTGTTTTCAGCGACAAAAGGCGTGC
>CAZINA010000008.1:0-40131 GCA_964540545.1 uncultured Candidatus Bathyarchaeia archaeon | reverse complement strand
CTTTTTTCCGGTTTCACCAACCAGCAAATCAATAACATCTTCAACGGTTTTAACGAAGCCGCCGGTTTGAACAGATTTAGACTGCTTGATTATTGATGAAAGTTTCATGGGGTAGACCGCGAATTAGAGTATGTGGATTTTTTGGCTGAGAGAGGCTTGGATGTTCTTTTCTATTGCTTTTTTGTGGTTGCTAATTCTTTTAGCTACATCGTTGTATGCGCGTTTTTTGACTGCTTCATGAGCTTCAATTCTTGCTTTTTTTGCTTTTAGCCGCTTGGTTTGCTCTTGAAACATCAAGAGCCTGTTTTTAGTCTCTGCCATTTTTTCCGAGTTCAAAATTTCAAGTTCTTGCTTGGCTACGTCAGCACACCGCTCGTAAATTTTAACCAGAGAATCACGCTTAAGTATTGCATCTGTATCTCGTTCGGCTTTACGTTTTTTGTCCGACTTTAGTTTCAGCTTTCCCTCATTTATCAAGCGTTGCATTTTCTGCAAAATTTGCTTCAGTAAGGGGTAACCAGCTGCCTCAGTTGAAAAAGCTTTGAAGGGGTTCTGCAAATATTGGCTGAGCTTGTTGCGTTCGTCTGGTGACAATCCTGCACCACCTCGGTACAACGCTAGAGCCTGCATTTTTTTGAAGGGTTTCTGCAGATGCCGCAACGAGTGCTTAAGCTCTTTGTTTAACTTTTCCATTTCTGTTTCCAATAGGAAAAGCTTGTCGACAGGGCCTTCGCTTTTTAATTCAGATGATTTCTGTTCAAGTTCAGCAAGCTTTTTCTCCACGGGAAGGCGCTCCTGCTCAATTTTTTTCCTTTCAGCGTCAAGTTCTAATAATCGCTGTTCAAGGCTGTGCATTTCATCTATGAGTTGGAACGTTTCCTCCAGAGTTTTTGTTTTAACGTATTCTTTCGTTAGAAAATCGTTAAGAGTGTTAAGCGACAACTTTGCTTTTTCGTGAACCGTCAAGAATTTTCTTCGATCCATTATGAAGAAAGGAGAAATTCGCGGAAACCAGTTTTTAATGTCGATGTCGGTTACAATGAACACTTTTTGTATTTCTTGAGCGAACCTGTTTAGGCTGTCATAAGAAACTTGGTCTGGAACAGTAACTTTTCTGATTCTTTCAGTGAAGAGGCGCGCAAGCTTGTTCATGGCGCGGGCGCGGTTGTAAGTGCGCATGTTTCGCTTTTCGATTTCCTTGGAGCTGTTGTCCACAAGCATTTTACCGACACCAGCGAAGTTTTGAACTGAGTCGCGCATTTCGTCTCGAAGTTTCTGGGCTTGCGTCTGCACTGGAGTGAGAGTTGAGCTGGTTTGATCTTTGAGCCAACCTTCTATATCATTGGAAGAGAAATTTGTGACTTCGGACACATCCATACGCTCCAAGGACATTATTAGTAAAACGTATTTATCAACTTTAGCCAGAATTAAAAAACCCAGATTTCTTAATGTTATCTCAACTTTTAATTATTTCCAATTTTTTCCAAGAGAGCTTTCCCAATTTAGATGTAAAAGGGGAGACTTCAGGAAAGAAGATGTTTTGAGTATTTTCAGACAGAGTCCTTTGTTAATCTGTTTTAATGAAGTATGTTGTTGCTTAACTTCACTTTGCCATTTTCGATGGGAACCCCTTCTTCAGCAACGCTTTTTCTTCTATCCTCTGCAGCGTTCTTAGGTCCTCCAAAAGACCCGTCAGAACATACTACCCGATGACATGGAACAACAGGCCAAAGCGGGTTCTTGTGAAGAGCATTTGCCACTGCACGGTAGGCTTTTGGGTTACCTATTTTCTCCGCTACTCGTTTGTATGTACTTACCTTTCCCTTTGGAATTCTGAACGTTACAACCAAAACATCTCTTTCAAACTGTGTCTTGCACTTCAACGCCTCAACAACGTCTTTCTCAGTTTTGATCAACTTCAAATCCATCAGATAACACTCCACAGAAACAATTTGTCGGTATTTGGACTTAAACCTTTACGGTAACAAATGAATTTGCAGCTCAGGTGTATTGTAATCTTAAAAATCTTCACCTCGAATGCTGAGGACATTAACCTATCTTAGGATACTAGTAGAATTGCGATCATTATGAAGGCAACACCTATGCCTGAGATTACAGTCAGAATTTCTCCGAGAAAGATAGTGGAAATTGCCACAGCAACTATTATTTCGGTTAAGAGAACTACAGCTGACGTCACAGGTGAAATATGCTTCAATCCTTTTAGCCAAAAATAATACGGAACCACCCAGCACAGGATAGCGGTGTAGACTACTGCAAGCCAAGCGTTCCACGATAACGCAAAGACATTTTCCATGGAAAAAGCTGCTGTCGGTAACAATGGTATCACTGTAAAGATCAAAAGCCACGTCATTGATTTAATCAGGTTATTGGTTTCTCCAACCAACGGCTTGTTATAGATTATGAAGACCGCCCAGAGTATCCCAGCACTAATAACGAGCAAGTTTCCGATAACATCAACTGTGCCCACTGACCCAAAATCTAAGTTCGTTGTCATTAACACAACTCCGACAAGGCTGACCACCACTCCCGCTACTTTTTTGCCACCCAAGCGTTCTTTCAAAGCCACAGGACTCAGCAAAGCAACCCATACAACACTAAGGTTGATAAAAAGAGATGAAGCGAATGCAAGGGTGTAAACCATGCCAACATACTGCAAAAGGTAAGCGACACCGTTAATGATTCCTAAAAACAGAATAAGCCGTTTGTTGTTAAAATTGAAGCTAATGTTTTTGGTTACTAGCATAACAGAGAACATAGTCAGAGAGGCAATCAAAAATCTCAAGAAGACAAACGTGAAAGGCGTCATATACTGTAGGCCGATTTTTATGGAGGGAAAAGAGGTACCCCATAAGAAGCCAGCTATAACTGTGTACAGTATCGCTTTTTTCCGGGTGTTTGCTTCAATTCGATTTCGCAAAAGCTTTGCCTTGCTTTTCAATTCATGGAGCAGAATGTTTTTAAGACTTTCCAAAAGCATAGCTTGCTCGTAATCAACTTGGTGTTACTTATGCAGTAACTATGATTGCTGCTGAGAGATAGATTATTCCAATAGCGATTACTAGGAATCCCAATAACAATGCAGCTGGAATTTCACGTTCCTTTTTTACGATTTTCCAGTGAAAAACAGGGTCAACAAACAGCCCCATCCAGCCTGGGCTCCAAGCAGTATATAGAACTACGCCAGCTAAAAGCGCTCCAAAGAAAAGAAAGCAGCCTGCCTCAAAAAATAGAATATCACTCAGTATCAAATTGTTAGACCGGTATCTCCAACCTGTCAATACACTCTGTAATATGGGAACGTAAGAATCGAAGAAAGCAAAAGTGATAGCTATGGGAACAAACAATAGAAGGATTAGAGCAATCCAAAAGATTTTGCTCTTCAACATTTTTTCATCCAATATATTATTAGAACTATACCTTAGATAATTAAATTTTCTTTCACTGTTAATTAGGTCAATTAAACAAAGATCCACTATTCTTTGTGGAATTTACCATTTAATTTTTAATCAAATACAAGGCAAGAAAAGAGAAAATTGCAAAGAAAATTCCACATGAAACAAATACTGGAGTATATCCAAGGTTTTGAGCAATGAATCCCGCATACAACAAAGAAGCGAACTCGGCGAATCTGAAAGGCACATGGAGTAAACCGATGTCTACAGAGACACTTGGTTTATTTTTAGTGGCTTTTGCAATTATAGATTCAAAAAAGCCCATCCCGAGACCTTCAGCGACAGCCAACATTAAAAATAAGCCGAGAAAGTAAAAATTTGAGTATGCCAAAACAATCAATGATGAAAGGGCAATAATGCTCTGTATGATAGCACGTTTAATTCCTAACGAAGACTTTAATGTACTGAAAATGATTGCTGAAGCAATTAGGTTAAAGAGCATGAAAGCAATGCCGATCGTGACGTAGCTGTATCCTAGTTGTTGTGCCATAAAAACGGGAAGAAGCAAGTTTAGCAGTGGATAAAATGACAAACTGAAAAAAAGCATAGTTATTGAGGTTAGCCAGAATTTTCTTCCGTAGGACCGCAGATTAATTATTGCTTTAGCTTTGGTAGGGTTAGGTTCCGAATTTTGTTTACGGGTTTTTCTCAGCAATGCTGCGGGAAAACCAATCAGAGCTGCAGCTACAATTAGAAGACCAAAAGTTGCAGAAAATCCAAAATATGAAATGCCTATACCTGCTACGGCGCTTCCAATTGCAGTTGAAATGAATACTACAGCATTATTTTTTGTAGACTCTTTTTCTTCTCTGTTAGGGGATAATGAAAAAATTGTAGTTCTATTTACTGCCCAGTAGGAAGATTCTTTCATCGCTTCGGTAATTTTTCCGATGAGAAACAGGGGCGTGGAGCTTGCAACAAAATATATGACCGTTGACAGGAGGGTACTGGGCCAGTTCAGAAGCAGATAGAAGAGATTCCATCCTTTCAAGTCTGCAAGTAAAGCCAAAAAAAGACGTGTCACTAAGAAAACTAAAGGCAAAACAGATATTATAAGCCCAATCTCAGCTAAATCAACATTTCTCTCCAGTAGCAACAGTGGAATTGCCAGCGTTAATCCTCCAGATATGAAAAAGTTCAGAAAGGTTATTGCAAGAATCCGCTTCATTCGAAATTCAGCCTATAGTAGACGCTATCTGAGCAGCCAAATTAGCTTTTCCATTGATTTCGTTATTTGAGTATATTTCGTTTCAACTCCAAGACATTCTATAAACTGCAATCGTTAGGTTCTTTCTACAATTGTCTTTACCAACACTAATCGTTTCCACAATTTTGCGAAAAAGCTTAATCGGTTAGAGACCTAAACTGATTATTGTAATGGGCGACGGTGAAGGTAGTTTGAACAAGATTGAAGAAATTAGAAGAAGACGAAAACTAGCTCATACTCAACTTTTGTCTCTGAAGTCAAAGGTCTATGAAAAGTTTCTCCAGCTAGAGGAAGCCACATACGCAGACGGAGCTTTGAAGAAGAAACATAAGGAATTAATCGCCGTAGGCATCGCGGTAGCAACCGACTGTGAATCTTGCATGGAGTGGCACATCAATGAGGCTGTCAAATCAGGCGCAACATTTCGTGAAATTCTAGAAGCAATTGAAGTTGGAATTGAATTTGGTGGAGGAAAAGCTACGGTTTCAGCGAGATTCGCTTTAGAAGTAATGGATGACATTTCGAAAAAAGGAAAAGGTTAAGCTTCTCTTTGGGTTTGAGCCTCTCTTCAATCGTTTAAAACGTTTCAAGTCTGATTGCCAGATTTAATACTACAGTCTCCCAAACTGATTAGCAAGAGAGTTTTGAGGAAGCTTCAAACCGAGATGTTTAAACGAGAACACCTTTTGCCACAGTTTTAACTTTCCCGCCCACATCTACAACAATTGCCTTACTTTTCTTTTCTGCTTTCAATAGAAGCAGTGAAGGTCTACCTAACTCGTATCCCTGTTCAACCTTAAGGTTGATTCTTTCTTTTCCGAAATATCTATGCTTAACCAAGTATCCTGCTAGACACCCATTTCCACTTCCTGTAGCTGGATCTTCGGGTATTCCGTACCGTCCCGCAAAAAATCTTACATTCAGATCGTTCTGTTTATTGTAAGTCTCTGAACAAAAAATTAGTAAAGTTTCAGCTTCAATATTCGCTGTAAAATCTAGATACTTACTGTTGACCACATTAGCTCTTTTAACGGATTTCAAAGTCTTCACGGGCACTATTACAGTGGGGAGCCCTGTGGAAACAGTTTGAATAGGAAATCTGTCGTCTATTTCGTTGGTGTCAAGACCCAAAATCTCAGAAATTAATCCTGCATCATAAGTGTCACCGAAAACTGGATCAAACTGTCTCATCCATAAAATACTCGAATAATCGTCAACAGCACTAAAAATGACTGGAATTTGCCCAACTTTTAAATTCAAAACTATCTCATTGACAGGTTCTTTCACAATTTCTTTTTGAATTACATGAGCGGTGCCCAACGTTGGATGCCCTGCAAAGGGCACTTCTGTTCGTGGCGTAAAAATTCGGACATCATACCCCCCAGCCTGTTTTTCTTCAGACATAATAAATGTTGTCTCTGAGAAATTCATCTCTCTTGCAATCTGTTGCATTTCCTTTTCAGATAAGTCTTTCACGGATCTGAAAACCGCAAGTTGATTGCCCGAATACTTTTCTTCAGCAAAAACATCCACTATATAGAAAAAAGGCTTGTTCATTTCAGATACTCTCTATTCAATGCTATCTTTAAGTTACATATTTAAGACTATCAAAAATGCGTCTACAAGCCCACAGCACCAAAAAACACTAGACGCGGTATCAAAAAAGTGGGATTGGGTTAGATTTTATTGTTTTGTGTTATGCTATTTGTGTGCTTCTTGGCAGGCTACCAAGTGCCCATTACCAATATCGGTTAGTTCTGGCATATTTTTTGTACAACGACCTTCTTTCTTTTGAATGCAGCGTGGATTGAATCGGCATCCTAATGGCGGATTTATTGGACTGGGGACCTCTCCAGACAATATAATACGAGAAATTTTTGTTTCTGGGTCCGGTATTGGAATTGCCGACATCAAAGCCTGCGTGTAAGGGTGCAGTGGGGAACCAAAAAGTTCTTCTGTTTCGGCTATTTCCACAAATTTTCCAAGGTACATTACGGCTACCTTATGACAGATTTGTCTTACAGTGCTCAAATCGTGAGAGATGTAGAGGTAAGTTATGTTGAGCTTTTGTTGTAGCTCTTGTAGCAAGTTCAAGATTTGAGCTCTAACGGATACATCTAAAGATGCTACAGGTTCATCGGCAATAAGGAACCGAGGTTCTACTGCCAAGGCTCTGGCAATGCATATCCGTTGCCGCTGACCACCGCTGAATTCGTGAGGATATCTTTCCGCGTGGTAATCTTCCAAACCTACTAAAGCTAATAGCTCGTAGAGCTTGTCATGCCAATTATTCTTAGGAACGTGCTTGTGAATCATGAGCGGCTCCATAATTATGTCAGCAACCGTCATTCTCGGATCGAGTGAAGCATATGGGTTCTGAAAGATGTACTGCATCTTGCGCCGCAACTTCAAAATTTCACGCTTATCTTTAGACTTGAAGACCTTTCCAATATCTTGGCCTTCAAAATAAATCTCGCCTGAGGTTGGAGGATCTAAGTACAATATTGCTCTAGCCGCGGACGTTTTTCCGCAGCCACTTTCACCCACTAAACCAAAAGTTTCTCCTCTGTTAACCGAAAAGCTTACGCCGTCAACTGCGTGAACCATTCCTACTTCTTTCTTTAGGAATATGCCTCTGCTCATTATCGGAAAATACTTGACGAGATTCTTGACATCTAACTCTGTTTCGGTACTCATTAAGTTGAACTCCTGTTTGGGGGAATTTCGCTTAATTCTCTGGCACGATAGCAAGCTACATAATGATCTGGCTCAATTTCCTCTAGTTGCGGAACTGCAGAAGCGCAGGCTGGCTCGGCAAATTCGCATCTGGGGTGAAACCTGCATCCTGATGGAGGAGAAATCAAGTTTGGAATTGATCCAGGTATAATTCGCAGTTTCTCCCTCTTCATTGCTATGCTCGGAACCGCCTCAAGAAGTGCTTTGGTGTAGGGATGCATGGGTTTATAGAAAATTGTCTTGGTGCTGGCGGATTCACAGATTCTCCCAGCGTACATGACGCTTATTCTATCTGTCACGCCAGCAACGACACCCATATCGTGCGTGATTATAATCATTGCCATCCCAAGTTTATCCTTCAAGTTCTTCAACAAGTCAAGAATCTGCGCTTGAATAGTAACGTCCAAAGCCGTGGTAGGCTCGTCTGCCAATAGCAAACTCGGCTGACAAGACAAAGCTCGGGCAATCGCGATACGTTGCTTCATTCCTCCGCTGAGCTGGTGCGGGTAACTCCATATCTTGATGTCTGGATCAGGAATCTCCACGAGTTTGAAAAGTTCAAGTGCTTTCTGCAAAATTTCTTCTTTAGCATCGTGTCGTCGCTTAAGTACAGTTCTTGGCTTGTACAAGTCCTTGGCTTGAAGAGATGGAGTTTCTACTATCTGATGGCGTTTTATCACCTCAGTCAACTGGGATGCTATAGAGAGGACAGGGTTCAGAGAAGTCGAAGGATCCTGAAAGATATAGGCGACTTCTTTTCCTCGGACCTTTTGCATCTCACTTTCAGTTTTCTCCAGCAAATTTTCTCCTTTGTAAATTATTTTTCCATCTATTATTTTTCCAGGCTTTGGAACTATTCCGAGGATAGACAAAGCGGTTACAGACTTACCAGAACCTGATTCACCCACCAAACCCAATGTCTCACCCTCGTTAATTTCCAAGCTTACTCCGTCAACAGCTTTCACTATGCCGGCCCAAGTGTCAAAGTAGGTTTTCAGGTTCTCAATTTTCAATAGTTTCTTTTGTGTCATCAGCTTCCTTCCACTAACCTCATTCTCTAAGACGGGGATCTAAGGCATCGCGCAATCCATTTCCGAGCAGACTAAAGCCCAGCACCAATAGAGTGATAAACAATCCCGGAAAGATCCCCTCCCACCATGCTTCTTTAACAGCTTCGTTAGCTTTCTGAAGCTGTTGACCCCAAGTTATTGCAGCAGGGTCGCCAAATCCTAGAAAACTCACAGCAGCCTCCACCAAAATCGCGGTTGCTATCATAAGTGTAGTTAGAACTATTATGACGTGCAAAACATTTGGCAAAATATGCTTAAACATAATTCTTGTTTTACTTGCCCCCAATGCCTTGGAAGCTTCAATAAATTCGCTTTCCTTTACTCTCAGCACCTCTCCACGAATTATTCGTGCATTTGCCGCCCAAGAAAAAACCCCGATCATAATCATTACTATTGATAGACCACTTATGCCAGCAGGTGACACAGCAGTGATAACTTTAAGAAAAACAAGCAAAATCAGAAGGAAGGGAATAACAAGAAAGATTTCAGTAATTCTCATCAAAATGTTGTCTACTAATCCACCATAATATCCTGAAACAATTCCTACAACCACGGCTAAGGACATAGCAATTGCAGCTGCACCAAATCCAACATAAAAAGCTGATCTGGCACCATAAACTACTTGACTGAAGACATCGCGACCCAAGAGATCTGTGCCAAATAAGTATTTCAGAGATGGCGGGACTCTGGATTCTCCTGTATAAAATCCAGGCATATCATTCGGGGGATACGGGGCGACCAAAGTGTCGAATGCCGCGAGAAACATGATGAAACCAATAATTAATGCGCCTGCTAGAGCTGCTTTATTTTTCTTAAATCTCCGCCACGCGATATTCCATTGACTCACACCTTTGGACCGGGATTTTTCATTTGGCACCTTCAGGTTAGGTTCAGTGGATTTTTTTCTTTTCATTCGATCAAATCTCCCCGTTTCTCTATTCGAGTCTGATTCGCGGGTCTATGTACCCATAAGTTATGTCAGTTACCAAGTTAGCGATAAGAGTCATCAGAGTAATGAAGACAGTTATCCCCATTATGACAGGAAAGTCAAGTTTTGTCGTAGCTTCAACAAAAAGCCTACCTACGCCAGGCCAGTTGAAAACCGTTTCAGTTACGGGAGCGCCAGCGAGCATGCCACCAAAATATAATCCCACGTAGGTTACAACAGGAATAAGTGCATTTCTCAGTGCATGTTTGTAGACCACGCTCCACTCGCTTAGACCACTAGCTCTCGCTGCCAATATGTAGTCCTGTCTTAGCACTTCCAGCATACTTGATCGAACCAAAAGCACTATTGGTGCAAGAGTTGCAAAAGTTAATACTGCAGTTGGCAAAGCCATATGCCATAATCCATCCAGTGCATAGCTTCCGAACGGATATCTTTCGGGTAAAAGTGAGTGAGCTCCAAAGGCGGGAACCCATCCTAGGAAATAAGCGAAAATGATAATCGCTATTATTCCCATGTAAAAGACGGGGATGCAGGTGCCAACAAGGGACGTTGTGGTGACCGTTACATCTAGCTTAGAGTACTGTCTTTTAGCTGATAATATTCCTATAGGGATTGCGATGAGGAGCGATAAGAAAAGAGCGGCAAGCTGAAGCTCGAAAGTCAGCCATGCATAATCACCTATCAATTCGGTTACTGCTATACCCCCTCTTAAAGCATAGGAGTTACCGAGATTGCCTTGAAGCAATTCCGAAAGGAATATGAAGAATTGATAATACAAAGGTTTGTCAAGACCATAATATTCCGATAAATTTTGTCTAGCTTCCGCTGTGATGTGGGGATTCTGAACAGTCATTATTCTTACGGGGTCCCCAGCAATGCGTGATGCAACAAAGACTATGATCAATATCCCCAAAAAAAGCGGTATCAAATATAGTATTCTTCGGACTATATATCTAAGCATCGACAAACTTGTCACTGTTCCGAACTATCCCTTTTTACTTCAAGAATATATAAGCATTCTTAAAATGAGACTCAAAAAACGGCTAGTTTTTTCAAAGGATGTAATGAAAAACATCACGTGTATTAATAACTAGGAGTTACACGGTTTCTTGCATCAAATTCAGTGGAAGGCACAAGTGTTATAAGGTAAAAACATTCAGAAATAGAGGCTGGAGAGCTGAGCGTTGCTACGAAAAAGATTCAAAATAGTAATGATAGGTTTACTGCTACTTCTGAGTGCATTCTTGCTGCCGGCAACTTCTTTGGTACGCGGTCAAACAACACTGTTTAAAGTTACGTTAACGGTTCCGTCAACAAACCCATCTAGACAAGCTTGGGCCGAGGTTATAAAAAGCAACATGATAGACGCTGGAATCGATGCAGTCACTGTTATACAAGACTGGGGAACAATATATGATAGAGCACTTGATCCACCTCAAGACGTAGCGGGCAAAGTATTCGATGATGGTGGATTCGACATGCTGTTTATAGGCTATGCTATGGGTATAGACCCTGATCCGTATAGCATATACCACAGTAGCCAAATTCCACCTGGGCAAAACTACTATTTCTGGGAAAACGATGAAAACGACAGACTTAGCAAACTGATAAAGGAAACTGTTGATGAAGACCAAATGCTGCAATACGTGAAGGAATGGCAACAGCTAGCATATGACGAACAACCTTCAATCACCATAAAATACGATCAAGAGGTAGTTTGCTTTGATCCAACAGCCCTTATGGCAGAGCCATTTGAACTTCTACACTATCCTGCTTGGCCTAGAGTTGCTGAATGGGACTTAAACCCTTCAACCACTCAAACCTCAATTGTAATTGCTCAAACTGGACCAGCACCGGAAGAAGGCTTGAATAACTGGGTTTCCACTTCGTACTATGACCTAACAGTATTCGGCGCAGTTTTCGATAGTTTGACTAGACGAGAAAATCTTGATACGCTAGAAGTAGTTCCGGCATTAGCTACAAGCTGGGAGGTTGCAGACGACGACAAGACCTGGACTGTTCACTTGAGAGAAGGTGCCATGTGGCATGACGGCGTTGAATTCACTGCTGAAGACGTAAAGTTCACTTATGAGGCTGCAATGGCAGATGAACTAGCTTCTCAACAAGGCGCTTTCGTGAAAGACATCATAGGTTCAGCAGACAACATCGAGATAGTAGACGATTATACCCTGATATTCCATTTGCCTGCACCCTATGCATTCTTTGCTTCAGGATTAATATCCGAAGGAACAACTGGATGGATGCTACCCAAACACGTTCTAGAGAATGTTCCCTACGACGAGTGGAGAACCCACACTTTCAACACAGGCGAAGGTAGTTATGAATCCAACGGACAAACATGGTATGGTCCGATAGGTACTGGACCGTATTGGTATGCAGGATACGACTCAACGACTTTCACAAACGCCCTTAGTAGAAATGACGACTACTGGGACGCCCAGAACCTAATGGACAGAGGATTGTTCGAAATTGAACAGTATATCGTTGTGTTCATTGAGGGTTCTGACGCCGCCATCACTGCTCTGAAGACAGGCGAAGTAGACGTCCTTGATTCACAATACAGCCTTCAAGCAAAGTTGGACAGCATCGAAGAACCATGGGGAGACTATATAACTTACGACGCATTCGGCGTACAAGAACTGGGCTTTAACAATAGACACCCAATACTCGGCACTGGTGTTGACACGCCCCTAGGCCAACAAGACCCATCCAAAGCTGCAGAGGCAGCACGCTACGTCCGCCAAGCCATCAGCCATCTGGTTCCTAGACAAAACATCATAGACAACATACTCGAAGGATACGGTACGGCCGGCGTAACAACCGCTATCACAACACTAACCGCTGGATACGATTCTAGTATTGAGCCCTACTCATATGATGTTCAGATGGCAAAGTCTTTGCTTGCAGCAGCGGGTTATGATACAGGAGTTGCGCCTCCATCACCAGGATTCCTAGAGGAATATGGCCTCTATGTGGCAGTAGCAGTAGTTGTGGTAGTAGTTGCAGTAGGAGCAGTATACGTCATTAGAAAACGAAAACCCTGAAACAACCCTCCTCCTTTTTTTGTTTAAATAGACTCTAGAAGCTTGCACAATACTGAATCAGCTTATATTTCAAAAGGTGGATTCGCTTAAAAGATAAGCAACATTACAATTGAAGGCAACACGCCTAGCCCCATCGCAATAGGAAGACCTGGAATTCGAACCATTCTCATAGCCAGTACTAGTGACAAGAGAGAACCAACCAAAATCAAGAGCAAAGACAAACCACCTACTAAAAACCCGTAACTCACTGCAGAACTTGACACAACCATTGAATAACAAGTCAAATCGCCTATTCCAATTCCAAACTTCCTATTTGAAAAGGCAAGTTTCATAATCAGTTTTTCATATTCAGCTTCTCCAACAATTTCTTCCACGACGCCTCTGTTAATGAGAATTAAATCGGCGACCGAAAGAAAAAGAGAAATTCCAATGACCGGCAGTATCGGTACTAATACGCCTACAAAAGACCCTAGAGTCCCACTGCATACTACAAAAAGCGCGTTCCTTGCTCTATCAGAAAGGGCATCAACAAAGGAAAGATAGGCGAAATATGCCCCAATGTAGGCCACAAACGCCACAACTAAGAGAAAAAGAGGGGACTCTAAATTCAATAAAATGAAAAGGTGCTTTCCGAAGAGCAACGTTGACAACATTCCCCCTATTATGAATGTAGCAACCAAGATCCGTAGTGCAACTTCCCTCTTTGTTTTTAATATATGAAAAAAGATGAATAAACTTACAGCAGATATTATGACGATTGCAATGATGTTTAATGCAATAAACACTGCACTATATCCTTCGAACATAAATGTTGAACTGCTACTGTAAGGTTGAGCAAGCAACACGAACTGTGAATAAATCAACGAAAGTAAAATTGCGAAAAAAATCGGAAGCAAAAAATATAACTTATTTATTTTCACTGGTAAACGGTTTTCTGAAACCTCAATTCCGTTCATACGACTTCTAATCTTCTTGAAGAAAGTGATTAACTTTTCTAGCATAACCAGCAACTACTACAATTGCCAATTCACAGTGAAGTAGACCTATGGCTTCTTTTATGTTAAACGCTCAACACAGCAGACAAGAGAAGCGCTTCAAAAACTAATATAATCGCCGTTATAATCCATGCTTCCGCCTGTTTCTCTGCTTCCTTTCGGCGTTCAGCAGTCCAAGGTTTAGAATTAAAGAAAACTTCGCGTATTTTGGCACCTAACGGAGAATAAGATGCGACCACACCGCCCACAGTGAGGCCTATTCCGCCTTCGAGTAGTATAACAAATGAAAGAGGCTCTGTTATTTGATTTAGTTCTCTCTGGAGAGCAAAAATCACTACAAAATCTATTAAAATAACTACTAAGGAATAAAGCAAACATCTAGCAAGCAACTCTAACACAGCTTTCCAGGTAACCATGACGTTCTATCTTCATTTTGACTAGGACTGTCCAGCCCTGTAGGAAGATTGCTGATAGTTGGAAAAAAGTTTTTCCTTGTTTATATCCCACTTTTTTATTTCAATTACAAAATCACTTCTCAAAAGCTTAATATGTGCATACAGTTAACTCAAAATCATGAGAGAAACAAGAAAAAGATCAATAGCTAAGTCAATTGTGTGGCGATTCATCTGCATTGTAGTCAGCATAATCGTTTCATTTCTTCTGACAGCTAAATGGGACGTTGCAGTTGCCATAGGGAGCATTTATAATGTGATAACAATGATCTTGTATTACTTTCATGAAAGAACATGGAACCGGGTTAATTGGGGCATTAGTGAATGATTGTTAGTTGCGGACTTCATACATTTCATAGCCAAATTTGAAGTATTTCAGATTAATTTTTATGCTATTAGGTTCCTTTTTTCGTTTTTTAAAAAACAAGTTACATTTGAACAATCACGCAAGCTATAGAACTCGTGTTTCAAAAGTAATGGCAAGTTTAATTAACTTTATATTGAAACGGCCTTGAGACTATTCCAATAAACTAATGAAAAAATAATTATCCAAGTTAGCTCAAATCGTTGGAACATCTATGCGCCTTACTAAAATCTTCAGCAATTACGCAGACATGCCCAAAGAGATAAAATACTTGATCTACGCTTCGATAATGCCAGCAGTTGTCTACGGATTGATATTCACTGATGTCTCCTATTTCTTAACTGTTGTCCAAGGAGTATCTGCAGATTTTTCGGGGATAGTAATATCCTCAATGGGCATCTCAACTTTTGTTGCAAGCCTTTTTCTTGGAATTGCAGCGGATGTTTATGGACGAAAGAAACTGCTCATTGTGGGTAATGTGCTTGCTAGCTTGATACTCATAGCTTTTGTTATGACAACTAATCCCTTATTGCTACTTGGAGCCGCTATTCTTGGAGGAATCGCTGAAGCTGCTGTTTTAGCATCAAGCAGTGCATTACTTGCTGATAAAGTAAATGCGGAAAAAAGAACAAGCGCATTTTCATTGTATGGTTTTGTTCAAAGTATTGCTTTCGGTGTCGGCAGTTTTGCAGTACCTGCTGTGTTAATAATCGAACTGTTGGGGTTCACGAATAGAGAGAGCCACATAATCCTGTACGTTTCAATTTCTTTTTTAAGTTTGATCTCAACGCTAATAATGCTCAAAGTGAACGAATCGAATAGACTTAAGAAAAACGTAAAAAGTTATGCTGACCTTTTACCAAAAAAATCTAGAAATATTCTGCTGAAATACGTGTTAACTGGGGGCCTAATTGCCTTCGGAGCGGGCATGGTAGTTCCTCTTATGACTTTATGGTTCAATTTACGGTATGGGATTTCAGATGTAATAAGCGCCCCAATACTGGGCGTATCAAGTCTTTTAATTGCTTTCGCAATACTTGTTGCACCATTATTAGCAAAGAAATACGGTCTTGTAAAAGCAATCGTTGCTACGCAGGTAACCTCAACTGTTTTCATGTTTGCTACACCTCTTTCACCTAACTACGCATTAGCCGGAGTTGTATACACTATGCGAGCATTACTCATGAATATGGATAGCCCATTGGCGCAATCGATGATAATGGGGCTAGTTGCTGAGGATGAGCGGGGAGCTGCATCGGGCATAAGCGGTGCATTATGGAGATTGCCTAATGCTTTAAGCACCTTTATCGGAGCATGGATGATGGGCATGGGATTTTTGGCAGAGCCATTTTTTGCAGCAGGTCTCTTTTACGTCATTTCAATAATATTGTTTTGGCTCTATTTTAGAAAAGTGGAGATGCCTGAAGACAGAAGTCACTAACAGTAAAACATATTGTTCTGAAGTAGTACTTGGTCAGAGCCTCTTTTTCCTTAATGAAAGTCAGATTGGCAGTTTGTCTTTTGCTCAAATTAGTTTTTTAATTAACGGAATCTCCTTGAAATCATAATCAGTAGCTAATCGCTCTCCAGTATCTTTATATCCCATTCGTAACCAAAAAGTATAAGATACCCAAGGAATTCCGTCAGAGTTTTCAGTAGTATCCGTGATCATCTGGTTGACCCCTTGGGATTTCGCCAACTCTTCTACATGAGCAACTAGTTTCCTACCTATTCCCTGTTTCTGCTTCTCTTTAGCGACAACAATATTATCTATGTAACCATGATTGCTTTCCACTTTGAAAACTATGAACCCAACTATTCTTTCTTCATCTTCAGCCACAAAAACTTCATAACCATCTTTTAATCTGTTTTCTTTGTCCCAATTTGTATGCAATTTTCCAATAGAAGAGTAGAGAGTTAATTCTGGAGCTGAAAAACCCTTAATTTCATGCTCAGTTATAGCCTCTAACCTGACTCTGACTATGGATGAAACGTCTTCGATCGTTGCTGGGCGAATTATTATGGGTGACATAATTAATCCAGATACTATCAAGAAATAACAAACTGCTTTTTTGCTTTTTCTCCGTCACCGAAAGCACATGTATTGTAATTTAACCCATAATCTACGGCTATAAGTAATAATGAAACACGAGCTTGTCAAGAATTTTTGAGCCAAGAAATCTTAGAACACTTCATTACGAAAATGCAATCATTGATGAAATACAAATAAGGTATAAACAAATGAGTAATAGGATTATGGAAGAGTTGGTAGAATATCATGGGCGATACAGGGAGATATTGAATTTTGATTCATCAAATCTGCCTATTTCATCAAAATCTACCAACAACTTCCAGCAACTATATCGACCTATTCTGAATTTATATTTTATTGTTACAGGCGAAGAACAATTTCAGTGTCTGACTGCGTTCTTTTACGCATAGTCAGAGTCAATAATTTCTAGTTTTCAAAAATAAAGACGGCGTCATTTTTTGAGATTAGTTTAAGTATTAATTCAACGTGTAACCTAACATCAATACCCAATATTGAGTAGTTACGCTTAAATAATTATACAAATAATTAAAGCTGACCCAAAATGAAAACCAAAACACTTGCGCTAACAATCCTCTTTGCCGTCGTAACAATAATATTAAATCCAGCTTTCACAAATATTGTATTTCCCTTCCCATTAGCAACGTTTCTCTTTTTTCAAATCTGGGAGATACCAATAGTCATAGCCTTCATATTGATCGGTCCCAAGTCCGGGGTTATAATAGCATTACTAAACACCGTGGTTTTGCTGGCAGTTTTTCCAGGTGCCAGTCCTACAGGACCTTTCTACAACTTGGCTGCTGTGCTAAGCATGCTGCTTGGCATCTACTTAGCATACAAACTTGTCGCCGTTAAACAAAAAACAGAAAACAGCGCTTTTCGCTATGGAACCATATTAGTCGCGGTTTCCACGGCACTCGGAATCACATTTCGGGTAGGAATTATGAGTATAGTTAATTATGTGTTTCTCCGTTTCCCACCACCTATAGGTTACTCGTACACTGAAGCAGCAATAATACCTTTCATTCCAATAGTAGGAGTCTTCAACGCTATCATAGCACTTTATACAATACCCGTTGGTCTGCTTATCGCAAACGTAATTAAGTCAAACTTGAAACTGCAATACTAATCTCTCCAACACTCGCTTTTCATCCATCAAAAGATGGAAATGTACGGAACGCGCTAGAAACTCAATGATTCGTTCAATATACTAGCGTTGACTTCTCCAGCCGTAAAAGTCCTACAAGGCTTCACATTGTTAATTATCTAGACCACTAAAAATCCCAGATAAGAGGGAAAAACTTATTCTATTCAAGCAAAGTGTTATTTGTCTGCTAGTCACGAATAGAGTTGGGTGAATCATGTCAAAGATAAGCTTGAACAGTTCAGCTTTGAACTTAGTAAAGACGTTTTGCAGAGAAGCTGAAAAGTATGCTGTTTCAGTTGAAAAAACAGAGTCAGGCGCGACACTGATAGATGCGGGGATAGAATCAGAAGGTGGGTTCCTTGCTGGGGAAATGATTACTGAAATTTGTTTAGGTGGATATGGTGAAGCCAAGGTTCTTCCAATTCAGTACGGTGATGTTGTTTTGCCCTCCGTGTATGTTCAGACAGATCACCCAGCACTTTCAACTTTGGCCTCTCAATTTGCGGGTTGGCAGATTAAAGCTAGCGGATTCTCAGCAATCGGTTCAGGTCCAGCTCGTGCACTGGCGCTTAAGCCTAAAAAGCTCTATGAAAAACTCGGATACAAAGACGAAGCAGACAACGCGATACTTGTCCTTGAAACCGACAAAAAGCCTCCAGAAGAAGCAATTCACCAAATTGCCGAAAAATGCAGGGTTTCAACAGAGAATCTGTTTCTAGTAGTTTTTTCCACTGCAAGTTTAGCAGGATCAACTCAAGTTTCTGGAAGAATTGTTGAGACAGGACTGCATAAACTCGAGAAATTAGGTCTCGATCCCTTAACTGCAAAACATGCATGGGGTTATGCACCAATTATCCCCTTACACCCGAAATCAGGCGAGGCTATGGGAAGAACAAACGATGCAATTCTATATGGAGGAATCGCAAACTACATCGTCAGCCACGACGACGACGAAATGCTGGAAGAAATTGTCAAACAAGCACCCTCGACAAGCTCAAAAATGATGCAGGAAGCTAGAGAACTCGCTCAGAAAAACCCGCGCTTCCTAGAAATCTTCAAAGAAGCAGGTTTTGACTTCTACAAAATTGACCCCAACATATTTGCTCCAGCTATTGTTTCCATAAATAACCTTAAAACAGGTAAAACCTTCCGTGCAGGTAGCTTAGACATTCCGGTTATGAAAGAATCACTTGGACTCTAGACGTAAAATCAAACGCCTTCATCAGGAAGATTGTTCATTGACGACCCTAAGCTCCAAGCCTTCGTATTCAAAACAGTGAAAACAAATTATAAAAGAAAACCAAAAAAAGAAAAAGGGTGTATTTAGGAGGTCTATCTTCCTCGGAATATAGAGAAATGATCCGTTTCTACGTAGATAGTGTTGCCTATTACTGTGAATTCGAGAGAGTCAAATGTTGTTCCATAGTATTCGTGTATTAGGTGTAAGTCTTCTTGAGTGAGATCGCCATCTCTGTTGGTGTCGTATAAGGGATTAACTTCTTTTCCGTTTGTTGAACCTTCTTCATAAGCTTTGATTGCGATTGCTACTAGAGAATTATCTGTACTATCCACTACGCCATCGTTGTTAACGTCACAGTATAGTGCTTCTTCAGATTCACTTCGATATACCGCGGTTGGCGCATCTCCAGTGAATTCCAATGCAATAGTCACATTGCCATCAGCATCAGTAACCTCGGTTTCAATGTTCCACAGGAAAACAGCCCAGCCTTCAGGAAAGACCAAGGAAAGTCCACTCGCTGTAGACCCTCCAGTGGTATCATCGAATTGGAGGCTGGCAGCTTCAGTGAAATATGTTGCAACGTTAGTTCCAGTAGGAACCCAAGCATAGCCATCTTGAGAAAAGAAAACTTCTATGGTGTAATCTTGCTGTATATTTTCAAGCAGGATACTAGAAGCTGGAGCGAGAAACGCTCCTTCTTTTACAATAGCTGAAATATGATTGCCAGGGTTAGGGTAGAACCAAAGTTGCTGGTCAGAACCGCTTTCAACAGTAAATTGCCAGTAAGTCCTTTCTTCGCCGCCGTCGACAAGGGCAATAGTTCCATTGTTAGCATACGGAGAAACAGATGCAGTGATTGTAAAAGTGTTTTTCACAAAAACTACGGTTACAGTGCCATATTTCTCCGTCTTGTATTCAGTTGTAGCGCTTGAGGTGTCAGCTACATCTCCTATCCAATGAGAGAACTCCCACCCATCAGCAGGAATAGCGTTAAGCTCTACAGTGCCAGCACCAACTTTCTGCGAGTAAGTTGCAGGATCATTCGAGTAATATGTTCGAACTTCACCAGACTGAAGTTTTGTTGCGGTTACTGTGCCTTCCCCAACAAAATCTATTGTCAGAAATTTACCTACTCCACCCGAATCAGCTTGTACCAAAGAAATATTACTTGAAGCAAGTCCAAATGCTATAATCAACAGTAATGTACTAACGATTAATGCCTTCCGTAATAATGTCCTCTTCAATTATTCTCTTCTCCCCAACGATTTATATAACGCTGTTATGAGCGTGTGAAGGTAATATTTAAGCATTATGGAATAGAGTTCTATCGCAATTTCAACGGCCAACGAATGCTAGTCCAATCCACTTGGGAAAGTATAAACGCAATCCCACGTTTTTATGCTCTAACCATTTCAGGTGAATGGTACTTGCTTCAATTATAGAAAATTATATTTATTCTTAACACCTTAAGAGCTCAAAGGTGAAATTATGACAGAGACAGTGCAAACGGGAATTTATGGTTTGGATGAAATGATGGGAGGAGGGTTCCCACAAAACAGAATTATCTTGATCCTAGGTGGTCCAGGAGCAGGAAAAACTATTCTTGCATCCCAATTTCTGTATAAAGGACTTGCAGAGTTCAACGAAAACGGAATAATGGTTAGTCTAGACGAAAGCAAAAGCCATTTCTACTCTGAGATGATGAATTTTGGCTGGGATTTCCAGAAAGCTGAGGAAGAAGGCAAATTTGGATTCATAGATGCAACTAGGTTATCTAGAGTAGCAATGCTCAAAGAAAAAATGATGAAAGAAGAAGCGCACAGCCTAAGAGGAAAACAACTCCCAATCGACAAATTAGTCGAGCAACTACAAGATAAAATTAAAGAAATTAATGCAAAAAGAGTCGTTTTAGACACACTCGCAAGCTTATTCTACAGATTTCTAGATCCAATAGAACGAAGAACAGCAGGCGTAGACTTAATTGAAGCCCTCTCAGACCTGAACATCACAACTCTAGTGACAACTGAATTGAGTCAACTAGGTCTAGAAAGAAAATTGATGGATGAAGAATTCTTGGTCCATGGAGTCATAATGATGCAAACCTTGTTTTCAGGCGGATCCACTGTGAGAGCCTTGCAGGTTGAGAAGATGAGAGGCGTAAGCGTAAATTCAAATGTAGTTCCATACACAATAGATAGAAACGGACTAGAAGTCTACCCGGCAATGTCATTGTTCAGAGACAGATAATCCAGCTAATAGCGATCAATAATCCTCTTTAACTCGAAGCAAATAAAAAATTAGGTGAAAGTTTGAACAATATTATGATTCGATTCGCTGTCGAGTAACGGCTATTCCTTTCTCGACATATTTCTGGTTATACATTTTTCTGATTCTCAAGATTTTTTCCAAACCCATTTGGGTCTCGCGCTCAGAAATTCGGATTTCCCCGTCAAAAAGACCAAGAATTGCATGCACCTCTTCAGTAGGATGCATCTGTGGATTAATCACCGCTAACGTAGTAAAACCTCTTGACCTCAGGTCTGGTAGCAACCCACTCAACCATTTTCTGGTAATTACTGCATGGTGTTGAAGCAGAACGTCAGAAACGATTTCTATACAAGCTCGCTTAGTTCCAGTTTTTGATGGGTCTAATCCACGAAAAGCCTTAATGAGAGAAATATCAATATCTGTCAGGTTATCCACTCCTTTCATTTTATACACGTTAGGTAAACTCTTAATCATAACGTCGGCCCTGGGATTACACAAGAATAAGTATAAACTGGATTGATAGTCCTCAACCAAAGATTGGATACCCGCGATTTCAGTTGTTATAAAAAAGATTACGTCACCTTTTTTGAGCCCAGTTTCGAGAAATTTCTTAATGATAAGATCTCTTTCATCATTCGATGGAGAGGCAAGAACAACCCCATATTCTTCGGGCAATCCACCCATTAAAAGATTATCGAGGTCCTTGTAACCAGTTGGAATTCGACCCTCGAGAACAGCATCAGAAACCGTAAAAGCAACAGGGTCCGTTGTGAAGACTAGTTGTTGTCCAATTTCATCCACACACACAATTTTTGGGCGAACCTCAAAATCTCCACTTTTAAACGATCTTAAAGTGAGAGTGAACTCTTCATTCTCAAGAGGATTAAGTGTTTTGCCCATTGTGGACAACTTCATATTCTCAAATGAAAAACCATCAGGGGCACTGACCAATTGAAAACCCTCAGGAAGAACATCTTCAATCCTTGCTAACAAAACGGGTTCTTTGCCGACGTTCAAAATCTGGACCTTAAAATTAACCTCTTCACCAACACAGATTTCGTCACTTGGCAGAACTAATTTCGCTTGAATATCAGCATGCTCAAATCTTTCCAATCCGACAGCCATTTCAAAGCTCGGACTTATAGTTGTGAAACTTCCGGTTGATGAAGTAACAGCAGACGCGTGAAAGACCTCACTTAAAGAAACTGCGAGTTCTCTTTCTTCTTTGGCTTTTTGCAAAAGAAGCTTAACTTGCCCCGTTTTTTCTTGATATTGCGCTTTTACATAAGAATCAACTGAGATTTCAAGAGCTTTTTCTGCCATTGAGAAAAGACGAGCCTCTTTCGCGAGATCTGTTTCAAGCTTAGCCTTGTGCATATAGACATAAGCATCAAAGAGATGTTGAGTCGCCTTTGTATATTCTGAAAAAGACTCAAAACCTGCTTTCAGATAATAGTTAGCTGCCGAATCCAGATGTTTCTTAGTTTCTCTATAAATGTCCATGTTTCGGGTGATTTCGAATTCGGTACCAGCCTCAAGAGCCTTACAGAAACTGCTATGCGCCAAAGCCAAAAGACTTGACGACTCATTTACCGCGTATTCGTTTGCCTTCTTAAAAAGCTCTGCAGCTTCCTCATACATTATAGGAGAACTCTTCGCTTCGGCCATTGTCATTCTCTGCCAAGCTTGACATAGAAAAACAAGGGGTGCTGCTTCTTTTTCTATTTGACCAGAGTACTCTTGGGTTATCTTCTGGAAAAGGGTCGCGGCATCTCCATATTTCTCTGAGCTACTCACATGTTTGCCTTGTTTGTTGAGTATCTTCGCCTCTTCAAGTGCAATTCTGCCTACACTGTAGGCACCTCGAGCATCTGAAGCTTCAATGAGGCTTTCTACCAAAGTCTTCTCTTCTTTTCTATTTATTTTATGCAATTCGGCCTCAAGCGCTTTCTTAGATTCTTGAATAAAATTTATTGCCGATTCAAAAGATTTCATGGAATTCTTAGATTGCTCTTTAATGCTGAAATGTTCTGCTTGTTCAAGAACGGACCATGCGTAAAAGTTTAAGGACAGATAATTCCACATTTTTGATTGACCAAGCAAACTGGAGCTCTTTTGATAGTGCTGTCTGGCAAAATCATATTCACCATTTTTGTGTGCAAGTCTTGCATTCGCAATCTCGCTCCACGCCCTCATGTAGCTGGAATAGTCAAGGTAGAAATCTCCAAATTGCTCAATCTTTCGAGCTGCAACCTTATAGCCAGCAAAGGCTTTTCCAAAATTGTCAGCAGCTTTCTCGTAGTCACCAAGAAAATCAAAATCACTAGCAATTTTCCAATAAGACTCGGCAACCCTACTTGGCAAGTCAACTTTTTTGAAATTTTCAGCGGCGCCATTGTAAACTTCTATGGCCTTAGTTAGATTGTTTTTATCTTTAGTCAGACTGTAATTATCCTTTAAAATCGAACCATATTTGTCTTCAAACCCCGCTAAAGTTGCTACCAAAGTCGGAACATTTTGTGACCCAAGAGAATCTACCCATTTTTCACAAAGGGGAATTCCCTTTTCCATATCTGAAATTGCGTCTTTGAGAATAAGACCCTTTGTTTCTTCGTTGGGTTCCAGCATGGACAAATCTGCTTCTGCTTGAGCCGCGTAGACTAAACCTAAGCCGAGTGTCCATAAATTAGACTTGAAGGCGTTCTGAACAATTTTGACATATTCTTTTCTGTAACCCAAAGCGACTTTGAGCAGTTCAGGTTTCTCGTGAGGTCTGGGTTCGAGATTTGAATAATAATGGTATGCTTTACTTAAAGAATGCAGGTTGGAAGCTATGCCATCAGAGGAACCTGAACGGATTGCGTGCTCTAATCCTTTTTCGCCGATTCGCACTGCTTTTTTAGCGAATGCAAGTTTTTCTTTGGCAGTGAGTGCAAATTCCCGAGCTAAAGAGGAATAACTTTGAGGGTAGACCAAGTAGACTTCAGCTATGGCTGAATCCTGACCAACATAGTTGAGGCTTTTTACCGCGTTTTCGGAATAACGGATTATGTCTTCATACATTTGCTTTTTTCTATTTGGATTTGCTTCACTAGGAATCATCAAATCTGTTGTGAAAGCAAGAAAATAAGACGCAATTCCCTGAAGGTAAGTATCTCTTATGGTTAAAGCTTGTTCCCACATTTGCTTTGCGCAACTTAGTGAAGTTTCAAGATTTTCGGTGAAAAAAAGAGTCGCGAGAGTTCTTGCCCAAAATGACTTCGCTTTAACATATGGATTATTAAAGTCTCGTGAAAGCTTCAATGTTTTTTCAGAATATTCCAAGCACTTCTCTGAAGAAGCTTTGCGTATAGCTTCCTTTTCACCTATGTTTGCTAAATACCAATTATGAAGGGTTGCCAGATGCAAAGCAACTACCAAATCTTCGCTCATTTCCAATTTCTCAAAAATTGAGATTGCGTCATTGGAAAATTCAATTCCTTCCTGAACAAAGGCCTTTTTCTCGCTTTCAACTGAGGATAGATAAACGCGATCAAAAAGACATTGAGATAAAATATTACATGTTTGACTATAGTTCGTTTCATCTTCTGCTTTCTTAAAAGAAGCGAGAGCTTCTCTTCCAAAGCTCAAACATTTTTGCAGACAAACATCTTTTTCTTCAGGATTTTGTGCAATCCAAGATTGAGTGTATTCGGCCAATGAAGAGCATTTAAGGCTTTCACCTTTACTTTTTGGGTCCGAATTTTCTCCGAAAAGCTCTGCTGCCCGTTGATAAGCTTGCGTTGCCTGTTGCCTAAGCTTCTTGAAATCTTTTTGGTCCCGAGCTTGCCTGGAGGCAAGACTATAACAAAATCCTATTCTTTGCCAAGACTGCGCTAGAGTGGAACCTCGGTCTTTTGAAGATATACTGTTTTCTTCATAAGATTTTGCGGCCTCAAGCCACTTGAAGTCTAATTCGTCTTGGCTAATATTCATTAACAACCCTTGTTGGAAATGTTTTTAGGTCAAATTTATAGTAATGGTCTCAAATAAATCATTTTTCAATGTTCTATTGTAGACCACCTTATGCACTATGCAAATAGCAGGAATCAACGCAGAAACGATTAGAATAGTTTGAGTCTATTGAAGTTCATAACAACTGTGCGATCAAAGAAATTTTTCATACTTGTTCAATTGGGGATTATTTGCTTTTGAAATGAAGAGTTTGCCGTTTCCATGCTCAGCCAAGTCTCCGAGAAACACGTAAAACGGACCTTCCGCTTTGAAGGTGTCTTCGATTTTAACTTTCTTCTTCACAGCGTCAACTGTGAAAGTTGGCATGAGTTCATCCACTGCACCTGAAACAACTATTTTGCCGCCTGTCATGCTAGCGGCAAGTCGGCTTCCAGCGTTCTTTTCCACGTATATTACGCCTTTGCTTATATGGAAGCCCAAAAAGGGACCAGCGTTGCCTTTGACTATAATTGTGCCGCCGCGCAGGTAGCAACCTGAGTCGCTACCAACGTTTCCGTCAACAACGATTTTGCCACCCCGCATTCCCGCAGTGCTTCCACGGTACGGAGAAGCCAAATAGTCACTAGCGTCACCGTGAATTTCAATCAGCCCTTTCTTCATGGAACTGCCTGTCCACCCGCCTGCGTTGCCGTTTACCGTGATTTTGCCGCCAGCCATTTTTTCGCCGAGGTGCATGCCAGCGTTGCCGTTAATCACGATTTCACCGGTTTTCATACCTTGACCTACTCGTCGGACTTTGCTTGCGTCGCCGTTTATGGTTATGTCTGGTGTTTCAGTAGGGGTTTCTTCGATTTTGAAGAGGTCGGCAAGTTTCTTTTTCTTGTTGCCTTCCCAGACAGGTAGGGAAGCAATCTCAGCTACTGATTTGCCTTGGAAAACGTCTGGGTTTATGCATTCAGCGTGGACTGGAAACTGGAATTTTCTGAGAGGCGCCAGGACTATCATTTTAGACATCTGCCTTCACGGTTATTACTTCGGGAACTTTAACGTAGTGATCAAACACTGGATAGTTTTCATATTCAACTGTCCAATACTGTTTGAACTTGCGTTTCATTTCCTCATCCACCTTTAACTGTTCACGGGTCTTCACGTCAAGCCACATGGTTCTGCCGTCAACAGTCTGCACAACTTCACCGTCTTTAACAACGACCTTGCCGTCTTTGATTGTATAAGCAGCGCTGTCGAAAGCTTTTCGAGCAGTGATGAACTTCTTGGCAATATCAAGTGTTTCCGGATTAATATCGTAGACGGCTACGTCTGCGTCTGCGCCTACGCCCAGGTGACCTTTGCCCTTGAGGCCTAGAGCTTTAGCCTGTCCCGCTCTGGTCATTATTGCAAGCTCGTAAAGGCTTAATTCGCGATCTATCGAGGGAAGCAAGCTTTTCTTCTGGGCTTTCTTGTGGCACTTCGCCAATGTTGCCATGCGGGCTTTCCTGCTGGTAAGCCATGCGATGATTTTTGGATACTCGAAAAATGGCCCTGCATTTGGGTGGTCAGTGGTCATGAAGATTTTCCACGGGTCTTTCACCAGTAACGCGAGTTCCAAGCCGATTGACCATTGAGTGGCGTTAACGGCGCTTTTGCGTTTGTAATGCATCGGTATGATGCCGCCGCTTGTCTCGGTTTCTACATCACTGTTAACCCATTTGTGCCCGCTCAACTGGTAAAGTGTGAATTCGAATGGCCCGTCAGCCGTCATGGTTGTTGTGTCTGAGAAAATTATTTGTCCCATGTCGAAGGTCATGTGATTGTGGTTGTTTATGTACTTGGAGATTTCGTCAGCTGCAGACCTCATATTTCCCCAGTTGTCACCAGCAAAGCTACTGAACTGTACATGGGTTATGTGACATATCGGTTTGCCGTCGTTAGGCACACTTTCCAAAGCCTTCATGGTTTCCAAGGTTGTGACATAGTTACCTGGAACACCAAGATTGTTAGTGTGAAGGTGAATCGTATGGGGCAAATTCAGCATCTTGTTTACTTTTGCCAGACCACAAAAGATTTCGCGAGGTGTGATGTCGAAGTTGGGAACTACATCATCTATTGAATGAACGTTCCGCCCGAAACCCCAAGATTCCAAGCCGCCAGGGTTCACGATTTTTATGGCGTAACCTTTAGTGGTTTCCATCATCCATGCGATATGTTGTGCGCAGCCCCCTAAGTCGCCTTTTTGGAGGTTTTCAAGAACGAACCACCAATCGCCGAGGAGTGGAAAAGTGGCTTTGTCCAAAAGGGGTATGTCGTTTAATTCTTCGTGAGTGTGTTTAGCGCCTAGTGGAACCATGGAAGGATTCATCACTGTAGTGTAGCCCATTTTGGAGTAGCGGTAACCAGTAACAAAAGTTGAAGGAATCGAATAGCCAGTGCCTGAACGTGTTAAAGCTGTTTTTCGCACGACGTCTTTAACGTGGTCTTCAGGTCGGATCATGCGGCCAGTGTTAACTTCTCCACCAGCAATGTGGGTATGTATGTCTACGGCGCCAGGCATCACCGTCAAGCCAGTGGCGTCTATCTTCTTCGCGTTTTGGTCACTTACGCTTTTAACGATTTTGCCGTCCTTTATGGCTATGTCCATTTTTTCGCCGTTAATCCCGTTTAACGGGTCAAAGACGAAACCGTTTTTTATAAGTAGCTCAGCCATTTAAGCAGCCTCCGCTTTCTTCTTTGCTTTTTGTGCTTTAATACTTCTGACTTCTTCAAGAAGCTTTTTCAAAAGCTCCTCGTCGGACAGTATGCCTTCTGGAGGTTCAACAACCTTCTTCAGTGGCAAGGGTACGTTGTCCATGCGGTATGCGGTGCCTTCAACTTCTATTCCGACAAACGCTGAGGGGAAAACGATGTCGCCCAGCATCGCCGTTGGGTTCATGTGTGGGTCAATAACTATCAACGGGTGCTTCACCATGTGTTGTATGGCTCTTTTCGGGAAAGTTGCACCTGGGTCAGAAGCTATAACTAAGGCTGCGTCGGACTCGCCGCGTAACAGTACATCCATAGAGGTTGTTTCGCCAGGGTTGTAACGTGGATATCCTAACGAGAAGTCAACGCCGAACGCGTAGCCGCTTTGCCAAGCAAAAACGATGTTGGCTCCGCTGACGTTAAAGTGGCCTCTCATGGGCATGATCAAGAACTTTGTTCGCATGTTCAGGTCGCGGGTCAGTGATATTGCTACTTCGATGTTTCGGAATTTGCCAGCAGACTGTGTTAGACCCATACCGAAGAAGATTACGCCGAACTTGCAGTTCACAAGCGTGTCAACAACTTCTTTTATGTAATCCACTGGAACCCCTGCAACTTGGTCAACATCCAAGTCTTCATCTTTAACCATTGCTCTGATTGCCTGCATCAACTCGTAATCTTTGTTAGGCTCAACCTGAATGAAGTAGTCAGCCATCTCAGCGGTCATGCTTTTTCTAACGTCGATGACTATGAGTTTACGTCCTTCCTTCTGCAAAGTTTCTGGAGGCTTATTGAAAAGCACTGATTCCGCAGCAGTGGCACGCTGTTGTTTAGGCGCAACTCTTTGGGCACTTAAAATCTTCTTTCTGCCTGCAGCAGCTTTAACTTTATTTATGTAAGCTTTCCATTCGCTTTCTTCAAACCTGCCTTCCGTGAAGCTCGTGTACCTTTCAAGGTGTCGTGGGTGTGCACTCCAGGGGTCGCAGCCCCAGTAAATAATCACGTCTGCGCGGTGTCTGATCTGTCCCAACGTGGATGTTGGGATACCTGCTTCTTGAGTTCCCATAAGAGACGGCCCATGGCAGACAACTGCTGTGTTGTCAAGGACGCCACCAACTTCTTCAGCTAATTCTACGCCTACACGTTGGGCTTCACAGTTTGTGGAGCTCCAACCGTACAGTATTGGGTAGTTGGCGTTAGCAAGGATATCTGCTGCTTTGTGTATGGCCTCGTCCATTGAAACTGGTACAAATTTGCCGTCCTTTCGAATGAGGGGTTGACGAATTCGGTGTTTGCTTTTGTAACCCAAGTATTTGGCTTCGCAGACTGCACAGCCATTCTTAACTTTCACAACTTCGTTATCTACAACAGTCACTTCTATATCGTCGCATAAACACCCGCAAATCGGGCATGTTACCGCGTTAATCACAGACACTCTTTTTTTACCTCCCAAACTCTTTCTTAAGAAGTTCTTTCATGCTTAAAACAGGCTGGTCAGGAGCCGCTTCAACCTCTGCAGGCGTCCCTTTGAAGGAGGGCATACCTATGCTGGTGGTAGCGTTGCTAACAACAGAGTTCGCCCACGGACCATAAGGAATGTAAATCAACCCAGACATAGCTCCACGTGGATGCTTAACAGCTTTAAGAACCACTGAACCATTTGGCGTAGTCACCAAAACGTTGCTGCCGTTCTTTACTCCCAGTTTTTTCATGTCGCCCGCGTCCATGTAAACCATGGAACACGCATCATAATATTCGGGTGAGGATTTTCCGTATTCTTTTCCTACACCCTGTTCAATTGTTCGACCTGTTAACAAAGTTACATGCAACTTTTGCTGCATCATGTTGCCTGACCTTACAATAGGAAATTAAAGGAGTTATATTTAAGAATGAGTTTCAAAAAAATGTAAAAATCAACATTATTCAACGTATTTAGCAGCGTTGGGCATACACTTGCAAAACAGCTACAATCAACGGCAATAATTAACACTGAAACTTTTGATACATAATAGCTTCAAGGCACTATTCTTTCGGGACAAGTGTAGAGGTTAATGCGGTTTCCACGTACAAAACCGGCTAAAGTCAAATTTGCAGATTCAGCCATAGCTATGCCTGAAGAAAGCGCTGCTGCCAAAGAGGCGATAACGGGCAAACCAACCTTTGCTGCCTTGAAGGCTACATCACCTGACATTCGACCACTTAGAGCCAAGAAGCGCTCGTCGAAATCGACATTTTTTAGAGCAGCCATCCCAATCACCTTGTCCACAGCGTTGTGTCTGCCAACGTCTTCAGCTAAAGCAACCAATTCGCCATCAGCTTTGTAGATTGCGGCTACGTGGAGACCGCCAGTTCGCCTGAAACCTTCAGCTTTGAAGTTAAGCTGTTTAACGCTTTCAAATATGACTTGAGCCTGAACCTTCAGTTTCGATTTGACTTGGGGAATTTTGCCAGTGAACTGGTAAGGCGAACCGCTTCCGCAAGCTGAAGGAATAACACGTGCATGAAGCCTTGAAATCTTCACGCGGTTTTCAACGTTTGCTTCGGGTTTCACTTTAACGTAGCAGGTACCTTCACTTTCTTTAAGGACAACTTCTTCGATTTCGCTGGTGGATTTGAGGATTCCTTCAGAGAGAAAATGCCCAACTGCTAATTCCTTAAGTTCTGTTGGCGAGCACAGGATGGTCGCCCAAAAAGTCTTGTTGACAAACAGGTAAAATGGCTTTTCTTCAGCAATGTAATCCGCGACCTCCTGAGACGTCCCCGTGGAAAGGTTAAGCTTAACAATATTCACTTGTTGCACCATATACAGCACCTATCTTGTTCTTTACCGCTTACACTAATTAATATTACACAGCGCCGAGAGGCGGCGGACTGTTTTGCTTCAAATAAAAAGAGAAAAGTGGAAGGTAAATCAAATAAACTGGATGAGAATCCACTAGTAAACTTGAAAACTGTTGTGGTAAAGAAGCATGGCTAAACGGGCTGCAATCATACTTTCAGGAGGAAGAGCTGAAAGATTCCAGAACGCTCACGAAACATGGCAAGACAAGGCTCTTGTTGAACTTCTCGGGAAGCCACTTCTAATCCACGCTCTGGAAAACGCAAGAGAAGCTGTAGAAGAAATCATTATTTGTGTAAACAACAAAAAACGAAAAGCGCAATACACGGAAATCCTAAAGAATCACAGCGTAAAAAACGTTAGATTACTTACTGACGAGCCATGCAACCATTTAGGCGGACCTATCGTGGGAATTCTAACAGGACTAAGAGCTGCCAAAGCAGACTACTGCTTCACTATACCCTCGGACATGCCGCTTTTAAAGCCAAAAGTCATCGACCACATGTTTAACTCGGCAAAAGACACACGCGTCGTGGTGCCCATGTGGCCGAATGGGAGACTGGAAACACTGACTATGGTTCTAAAAAAACCGGATGCGTTGGAAATCGCGAAAACACTTTGTATGTTAGGGCGACCGCGCTCCGACGACATAATAAGAGGAGCTTTAAACGTCTTGCTTATCTCCACAGTCAGCGAAATACGGGCTTTCGACACTGAACTAAAAAGCTTCATCAACATCAACTCTCAAGAAGATCTTACTGAGCTAAGACCTCGCCAAGCCCAAGGACCAGTCTCTGAAAGCCTGCGGCTAAACCTAGGCGAACTGCCAACGCCAAAACTACAGTTACTTCAGACGGCGGCAACACTTTTCAACGAAGGCAAATTTTTAGAAGCCGCAAAAACGTTTTCGTCCTGTGCAACTCGTCTGGAAAAAGAAGACTCTCGTTTTTGGGCAGCTATAAGCCGAGAGAACGAAGGCAAAAGCTTGCTGAGCCTTTCGAAACAAAAACCTGCAACAGAACACGCAGCAAAGGGTAAAGAAGCACTCCTAAAAGCAGCCAGTACTTACGAGGCGGAAGCGAAGATATATGATAATGTTAACGGAATTTTCTTAGCGGAACGTGCAAGGTCAAATAGAGAATGGTGTGAACTCTTAGTGAGCGGCAAAAAAGGGTCAAACTAGCTTCAATCACTGATATTTAGGTAGTAGAATAGCTATGAAACGGGACTGTTTGAAAGCAATTCTTATTAGAGCACCCCTCTATTTTTTCCTTTTATCATTGTTAATAAGGCGAGAAATGACTCACCATGAACGACAAAAGTGACGTATTGGTGATAGGGGCTGGTGTGATTGGCTGTGCTATCGCAAGAGAACTATCAAAGTTCAAAATTAAAACAACGCTGTTGGAGAAAGAGACAGATGTGGGTTCTGGCGTTAGCAAAGGTAACAGCGGAGTACTTCACACAGGTCTTTACTACCCAAAAGGGAGTTTGAAAGCCAAGCTGTGTGTTGAAGGGCGGCTGATGTTTCCAGAGTTGGCGAAGCAGCTTGATGTACCCTACAAACTCTGTGGAAAACACGTGATTGCGAGAACAGAAGAGGAACTTGAAGGCTTAAAAGACTTAAAAGCTGTAGGGGAAGGGAACAGCGTCAAGGGATTAACCATAATCTCTGGAGATGAACTGAAAAAGCGAGAACCCCACTTAGACGCGCTCTCCGCTTTACATTCCCCTGTAGCTGGAATCTTTCCCCCTTATCTTTTCACGATTGCCTTAGCTGAGAACGCCTTAAACAACGGTGTTAAATTTCACGTCAACACCAAAGTATCTGCAATAAAACAACAAAACAGCGGCTATAAAGTAACAACAAATCATGAAGTCTTCTACGCTGACATTGTTGTGAACAGTGCAGGTCTCTACGCAGACAGAATATCTGCTATGGCGGGCTTGGACGACTACAAGCTCTATCCGTGTAGGGGCGAATATCTTCTTCTTGACAAGGCCTGCGGTGACTTAATCAGTAGTATGGTTTATCCGGTGCCGCCAAAAGTTGCAGGGGTTCTAGGCGTTCATCTCACACCTACAATAGACGGAAACGTAATGATTGGCCCTAGCGCTGAGTTCATTAACTCGCGAGAAGACACAAGAACAACCAAAGAAAAGGTTCAACATTTAATTGAGGGCGCAAAGGATTTGCTACCGTCAATTCCCTTAAGTCAGATTATATACGGTTTTTCCGCAGTGAGGTCTAAGATTACTCCGCCAGAAGAGAAAACATCTCGTGACTTCATCATCCGAGAAGATCTTGAAAACTTCATCAACATGATTGGAATGGAGTCGCCTGGCCTCACAGCCTCTCCAGCCATCGCAAAACTGATCGTTCAAATGATTAAAAAGAAAATGGACCTAGAGGAAAAAACAGACTTTAACCCTATACGAAAAAGAACAACACCCTTCAGCGAAGCATCAAGGACAGAGCAAGCCGCCTTAATAAAAGCAGATCCAGAATACGGTGAAATTGTATGTAGGTGTGAACAAGTCTCGAAACGAGAAGTCTTAGATGCCCTTAACAATCCCATTTCAGGAAAAACGATCTCCGCCGTGAAATACCGCACGCGAGCGGGTATGGGTCGTTGCCATGGAGGTTTCTGCTTACCCAAGATTGTTGAAATTCTAAAAGAAGAATATGGGGTGCCCCCTGAAGAAATTAAGTTGAAGAGCCTAGATTCGTCTCTGTTTATCGGAAAAACCAAAGACCTGAGGGAGAGCGATAAAAGTGAGTGAGTTCACATCTCGAGATGCTGATTTAGTGGTAATTGGTGCTGGTCCAGCAGGGCTCGCCGCAGCCATAAGCGCAAAGAAAAACGGTGTCCAAGATTTGGTTGTCATAGAAAGGAACAATTGGCTCGGCGGCATCCTTCCACAGTGTATACATGATGGTTTTGGTCTTGAACTTTTTCAAGAACAATTAACTGGTCCAGAATACGCTCAAAGATATATCGATGAGCTTAAGGAAATGGAAATTTCTTGTATGCTTAACAGCATGGTGCTTGAGATTACACCTGAAAAAAAAGTGTTTGTGGCTAGCCCGACGGGTCTTTTTTGTTTCAACGCCAAAGCCATAATTCTTGCTATGGGGTGTCGTGAAAGAACCCGTGGACAGATTTGCATGCCAGGGACACGACCTGCGGGGGTGTATACCGCGGGTGTTGCTCAGAACCTCATTAACTTGAAGAATGTGATGGTTGGCAAAAACGTTGTTATTCTCGGTTCTGGGGACATAGGTTTGATTATGGCGCGTCGGCTTACTCTTGAAGGCGCTAAGGTTCACGCCGTAGTTGAGATTCTTCCTCACACCAATGGTTTGCCGCGAAACATTCAACAGTGCCTAATCGACTACGACATTCCCCTTCTTCTTTCTCACACTGTCACCGAAATTCATGGGCAAAATCGAGTTGAATCAGTCACCATCTCCCCTGTAGACGAGGATTTGAAGCCAATCAAAGGAAAAGAAAAGAGGATTACCTGTGATACTCTACTTCTCTCTATAGGCTTGATTCCAGAGAACGAACTGTCAAAAAATTGCGGTGTTGAACTTCACTCTGTTACTGGAGGCGCTATCGTCGATGAAAATCTTGAAACGTCTGTGCCTGGAGTTTTTGCGTGTGGAAATGCTCTCCACGTCCACGATATAGTGGACTTCGTTAGTCTTGAAGCTGAGAAAGCAGGGAAAAGCGCAGCGGAATATATCCTCGGAAAGACGCGAAAAATGGAAAGAATCCGTGTAGAGGCAGGTGACGGAATCAGATACGTTTTACCTCACAGCATTTTGCGTGGCACTGACCTTGAAGTGTCGATTCGTGTGACTTGTCCAGAAGAAGATGTGGCTATTGGGTTCTTTGACGGAGAAACGCTTGTGAAGACTAAAAAGTTTCGTAAGGTTCATCCAGCTCAGATGATAAAAATAAAACTGGGAAAAAGTGAAACTGCGGCTATTAACGCATTGAAAGTTGAGGTTTGGGGGAAATGAAGAAGGAAATGATCTGTATCGGTTGTCCTATGGGCTGTTATCTCACTGTTGATTACGTCGGAAAAACAATACGCGACGTTAGTGGAAATCGGTGCAAAGTTGGGTTGGAGTATGCTGAAAAAGAGATTTCTAATCCTGAGCGAACCCTAACAACCACTGTGAAAGTTAAAAACGGTCATCTTCCTCTAGTGAGCGTGAGAACAAACAAGCCAATACCCAAAAACAAAATATTCGACACTATGGATTTGCTGGCGAAAATTGAGGTAGAAGCGCCCGTAAAAATCGGAGAACCAATCGTTCAAAACATCTTCAATACAGGCGTAAATATAGTAGCCACAAAAAACATCTTGAAAAACGAAAGTTAATGTTAGTTAGTAGCCATTCGAGCTGAAGAGAAATGTGCGGTATCTGCTTGGGAGGAGTGATACGTGCTGTTTATTAGAACCGAGTTCAATAATTTTCCCGAGGCGGAGAGTGTAACCGTACGGTTTTAGTTATCGCGGCAGTTGGAAAAAGCGGTTCAGGAAAAACTACGACACTTGAGTACTTGGTTTCAAATCTTTCCAGTGAAGGCTACAGAATCGGCGCTATAAAACACATTTACCACAAAGGCTTCAAGGTGGACAAGGAGGGCACTAACACTTGGAGGTACGCCAAGGCAGGCGCGAAGGTAATTACAGCTGTTTCAGCTAAGGAGATAGTGGTAATAAAAAAAGCAGAAGCAGCACTGAACGACTTGGACCAAGTTTTAGAATTATTAGGAAATGAAAAGTTGGATATCATAGTCGTAGAGGGGTTTCGCGGTCTCGTAGAAAAAAGAAAAGACGTTTTGAAAATAGTCACTGCGAAAGACGAGGACAGCCTAAAAAAAACGTTGGAGAGCACGGTCCAACCTATAATTGCGGTTGCAGGCGTAATTGGACAGCAAAAAACTGAATTCGAACTTGAAATACCCGTGATTAATGTCCCCTCAGAAGGAAAACAGCTACTCAGATTGGTTAAAGAACACCTGAAAAACAAAGGAAACTAGCGCAAATTAGGGTCGGTATCCGCCGAGTGTGCACAAAGCCAAAGCCGCCGCCGTCAAGTCCGCGGTGGTTCCCGGGTTAAGCATGTTCCCAGACGCCCTCAAACGCTCATCCAACTCGATGATGCTTTTTTTGCCTTCACTGGTTCTCAAGCCGCCTAACTCCAAGACGTTCTTGGCTTCCAACGAGACCTCGCGTGCTTTTTCAACGCCTGCTTTTCGGGTTATAAACGTGTCTGGATGCTCAGATAGGATTTTCAGGAAAGTGTGAACCACCGCCGCGTTCAAGTCGCCGCGTTCCAGCTGCGCCTTCAGGTAAGGATAAGCCAAATCGAAAGTTATGGAGTAGTTGTTGACCCATTCCGAGCATATGTCATCGTAGTCCGCGGCTATCTTGAAAACCTCAAACAGCGAAACGTCATCCTTGAGAAGCCGCGCTTTAGACTCGGGGTCAGTAACGTCTAGGTCTGGAGCCCCACCGAGACCGCTCGGCTTTGCCACGTCTATGGCTTCGTAGAGGCGAACAGCGTCTTCAGCCGTTGTTGATTCAACTGCCAACCGCAAGTTCGCCCTCAACCGGGAGAAATCAGAAACGAAATTTTCCTCCGTCGGAGTCATGCCTGCCGCCACTGCTATGGGCACGAAAAGCATCACGGTACCAAGCAGCGTGTTCCCGCCCTTTTGCCAAGAGTTAATGTCAACAGCGCAGTCCTTTATTATCTGGCCTATTCCAACGTCTCGGATGTTGAGTTTGTCTTCTGACACTGCAATTCCGCGGCTTGCAGCTTCTTCAAACGATGATTCGGCGGCTACTGCGGAAGCTAGGAAGTGTTCGATTCGGGTGTCTTCGAAGCTTGCGGTGGGGGTTACGTTTCCGGGTTTGGAGGCGGTGACTTCAAGCAGCATCGCTAGTTCTAGGCAATTGGAGATGTGTTTTGCTTTTTCACGGTTCGGCATTGGAGATGGTGCACCTGTTTTAAGGTAGGGTCGAAAAAAGGTTTATTAGCGTTTTGTAAAAAGCTTCAAGGGCACAGGGTGATTATGATGCTGGCTCGGGAAGGGGAGTTGATTAAGACAGAGAACCACGTGATTTTCGATGTTAAGGGGCTGGTGCATCCGCCGAACAGGCTTATAGCGTTCCCCAGGTATATTCCTTCGCCTCAGGGCACACGCCAGGGGCGAGAGAACTTGTATGGCAAGATTTACAGTTTCAGTGAGCGCTTCCAGTTTCTTGAGCAGAACATGCCTGACTTGATAGTGCATGACCCCGTTTTTGACGAGATGCTCTGTGAAGTACCAGTTGACACGGTTGTGGAGCATTATAACCCTGTTGAGAAACTCAGGTTACTACGTACATCCAAGACGCTGGGACCGTTGGAGCGGAAGGTTGTGCATCTTGCGGAAGAGTTGAAGGAAGCTTCAGGCATTCCGTGGAGTTCGATTGGGATTTCGGGTTCCGTGCTTGCTGGGTTGACCACGTTGCAGTCTGACGTGGATCCTGTTGTTTACGGCGTGGAAAACGGTCGCAGGGCGTACGAGGCGCTGGAAGCCTTGTTGAAGGATGATGCGGCAGGGTTTAAGCAGTACACTCGTGAGGAGTTGCAGGTGCTGTTCGATTTCCGTTCGAAAGACACCATCATGGGCTTCGAAGACTTCGTTCGGGTCGAACGGCGCAAGGCGTTCCAAGGCATGTATGAAGGCACTGACTACTTCATACGCTTCGTGAAGGACTGGAGCGAAGTAGCCGAGCAGTACGGTGACGTCTGCTACAAGAACGCTGGGTACGCGAAAATAACAGCAACCATCGCTGACGCCTCCGAAGCGTTGTTTACGCCGTGCACCTACAAAATCGAAAACGTCACAGTTGAGGAAGGCGCGAAGCTGGAGCCAATAAGGGAAATCGTGTCTTTCCGCGGCAGATTCTGTGAACAAGCCCGAAACGGCGAAGCAGTAACCGCTCAGGGAAAAGTTGAACACGTAACCGACAAGCGAAAAGACCAAGAGTATTATCGGGTTATTCTCGGGAATAAGCCGTCAGACTACATGGTGCTGTCCTGACTTGGGACACAAACCTTACGGAAGTGATTTTTTACTCGTTGGCTTGTTCTTCATTTTGATTGCTTCTACTTTGTTGTTGGTGTGGCTATATTTTAGATTTCAAATGTTTTTAACATTTTATGTTTCGTTGTTTCTGAAAGAAAAAGAGAAGGGTAGTAGGCGATGTTTGGTGGCTGTTATGGATATGCGTATTCTATGAGCGCGTAATGTAACTCGTAGTATGATGTACTGGTAGTTGAATATGGCATGATTACTATAAGGTAGTAATAGTAGTTATTGTTGTCGACGGTTGCGCCGGTTATGTCGCCATCAAAGCTAATATGTGTGTCTCCTGGTGTGTCCGACCCAGGAGTATTTGTAACGTATTCCATTGTTTCCCACCCTAATGTCTGGTTTTGTCGCATCAAATAGAACCAGAAATAGTCGTTGTCGTTGTCATAGAAGTAGAAGGTTGCGTTTGTTATGGTGGCTCCATGCGGAAGCTGAAGTGGTGCATAGAGCCAAACATCTGCTGAACTGGGGCTAAGATTTCGTAGTCCATAGGTATAATAGTATGTTACTTCGTCAGTTGGGTTTTGTGGCACGAATGCACATGCTGGAATTGAGATGTTGCCTTGCTGTGGCACGCCAAAGCCTCGTTCACCTTGCGGTCCTGTAGCACCTGTAGCACCTGTAGCACCTGTAGCACCTGTAGCACCAGTTGAGCCTGTAGCACCTGTAGCACCTGTAGCACCAGTTGCTCCAGTTTCGCCCTGTTCTCCCTGCAACCCCTGCGGTCCCTGCTCGCCTTGTGGTCCCTCCGGACCAGGTATCATTGTAGAAACTCCAGCTGCAACAGCGCTTGAAGCCAAGACTGCGATTACAATTATAGCAATAAACTGTGTCATTGAAGCCATTTTTCACTCACTCTAAAACAGATTTCGAATCCGATGTATTAAGTCTTTCTATATCAGAAAATAAATCTCGTTGAAATGAACCAGTGCTCACTCGATTAATTATTCAAACAACATGCTCAGCCACATTCTTTTTATTTTCATCACTCTTCAACTGAGAGGTTTTCAGTGTATAACGAGCGTGTGTCCCCGCTTTGCGCGTGCAAAATTAACAGCATTGGTATTGGCTGATAAATTCTGAAAGCTTAACTCTAACACAGCCCCACTTATCCATACTGGCATCAGGGGCAGTTCAGCCCACCCACCTTCAAGACTTGCTCGTAGTAGCGCGGGCAATACGTCAACGTGACCTGATGGAAACCACCGTTAGGCGAAACCACTTCTTCCAAATTGCCCTCAACATAAACTGTTTCGTCTTTTTGTACTTGCAACCTGAACTCTTCCATGTAAGAGAATATGCGCACCGCTTCAGATGCTTCTCTTGGACCGCTTAAGACTTCTAAGGGTTTGATGACGTACACGGATGGAATGAAAGACGCGCCGGCGTCGTCGAGTACGCGGGCTTTGAGTTTCACCCAGCCTTTCTGCACGATTCTGGCGTCTGGGTCGTATTCCGAGGTGATTTCGCTCCAAGCCTTGACGGGTTCGAACTCTGCTTTGGTGACTCTGCCAGTTTTAGAGTCGTTGAACAAGCCGTAGATTTGCTTGCGGCGCTGGTGCCACAAAAACTCTTTGACCGAGAGGTTTTGGTATAGCCACCGCTTGCCCTCCATAACGTCAGGGTTGCTGAATTCGTTTCGGAATGTCGAGGTTTCATCAGCGTACAGTGCTTCGAGAACTTCGCGCATTTTGGCGTTTTCTTTTCTGCCGTAAACTACGAGGTCTATGTCCGAGTAGTCTGGGTGGTGGAAGCCGTGGAGCATTGAGCCGAACACGCCGAAATCAGCCATGGACAAGCCCGACTGCTGTAACATCGTGTTTAGGACGCGTTGTGTGGCGTCAACGAGCTTGTCTTTCGGCTCAGTTTCCATCAGCTCTGGCAGTCGCGTTTCGGGTTTTCTTGCCTCTGCGCCGTCGGGGTTTACGGCTACGACTTTTTGCCCGAGCATCTCGTGGAAAACGGTGTATTTGGGATAATTTTTGAGGACGAGTTTCATGCCTTCGTCGTTGTAGAACTTGTAGAAGTGTTGGTTGCCGCCTGTTCTTGGGGCTCGCGGGTCTGTTGACGTGAAAATCTTGGCGGAGGCGTATTCAGCGTCACACAAGTACGTGTTTGGTGGGTGAGAATAGCCGAAGACGCGGAAGAGTAAGCCTTCCGGGGTGAGTATGGAGTCGCGGTCTCTGAGTTTTAGATTGGCCAAATGTATTCTTCCTCGGAGGTTGCGGTTCCAACTACGACTTGGTAGTTGACTGCGCCGGTTTTGATTTGTTCGACGCGTTCCAGTTGCCCTGCGACTTTGATTTCGCTGCCCTGTCGCGCTACGTTTCGGTAGCAGCCTATGTTGGAGACCACACGGTCTGGAATCTTGTCCAGCGGCAGTTCTGACTGGGCGTCTAAGGGTTTGTAGTTGGTGATTT
>CAZINA010000007.1:35724-43476 GCA_964540545.1 uncultured Candidatus Bathyarchaeia archaeon | reverse complement strand
TGCAAGATATTTTTGTAGGATTTGGCGTAACCGTTTTCGATTTTGATTTTATCGCCAACCATAACCTGTTTAACCTGTTCATTCCAGAGCGTTAAAGTTATTTTTCCTGTTTCATCTTTAAGCGTAGCATCTGCAACCATTAAAACTCGACCATATTTACTGCGTACCTCACGGGCGTAAGATTTTTCCGTAACTTCTGCTTCAATGTTGATTTCGCTATCGCCCTCTTTAATATCGCTTATTTTCACTTTATACACATCCCTTCAACAAACTTTTCCAGTCGGTGATGAGTACTCTCTCCTTCCCAAACATGAGCAACCAACTCAAAAGGTTTACGTCTTAGAAAATTACTTTTAATGTATCATAGTTGGATTCCGTTGACATCGTCAAGTAAACGCTAACGCTTTTGAATGCTCAAAAATCTGGATTGTATAAGACTATACATATTTGAAAAATAGAAACTGTTTATACTCAGACCAATTGATATTTCTGGCACCCTTGGGCTCTATAGACCCCGGTTCAAATCCGGCCAGCCCCACCACGCCCATTTTGTTCTCAGGTGAATTGAAGTTGGGTGGTGAAGAGCTGTTTTTCTGTTGATTAGTTTCAGAGCTCCAGCGATAGAGGAGTTCTTTCTTTTTGTTTATGTTGAAGGATCTATTCCAGCTTCATTTACGTATTCGTTCATTGCCTTTTCTAGATCACATATTTCAATTGTGTATCCCCAGAAGTCCGCTAGGTTTTGACAAGCGTTCTGTATGATGTCTTTTGCTAAATCCAGATAATTGCCTTCCTTAAACACTTTCTGTGCTTTAGGTTCGTCGTATCTTGTGTCGACTCCGTAAGCATCAAGAATGCGAAAATAGAATTTCTTGAGAGTAGCTTTTGCTCTTTTATCCGCTTCCCCGTAGGCATCGTGGTCAAAAGTGTCTTTCAATCCGTCGTTAATTTTGACTTGTATTTTGGGTAGAAGGTCATCAACTACAATATCAAGGTCTCCTTCGAAGTTATTGTGAAAACCGGTTCCAGTCTTCATCAGATGTACTATTGTACTTGAATCCAGAACGTAGTGTGAGAATCGAATTAGTTCTTCCACCATGGACATTTTGGATTTCTCACTTACCAAAACGTCAGGCTCCATACAGAATTCTTTGTATAATCCACTAATTCTCCAAGTTAGCGCCTGAATAGAATGGCACACGTGTCCTTTTTCCCAGACAGGGTCGTCGTCAACGTCAGTGATGTCTTTGAATTTGCAGGAGTGAAAGTTGCCCTTGGTTATGTTGTCGCCATCGAACTTGTCTGGGTAAACAGAAGTATAATCTCTCCACGAAGAATTAAAATCGGGATTATCACATTCAGCATTACACCTATCTTCTGCTCTCTTCCAAAAAACGTCCTTAAAATTTGCCCGGCTCCTTCGGTAAATTTCTCTTATCTCTACAAGTTTCTGCTCGCCAGTAAGAGAGCGGCAGGCCTCATTCAGAGCTCGTGTAACAGATCCTTTCCACGTATAAGGACTTGGGTGAGGCTCCAAATCTCCATTTGCCAAATCAGTTTCAACTTCATTTACTATTTCCCGGATGTCTATTAAATCAAGGTTTGAGTGGACAAACTTCAAGAAGAGAGGTCTGAGCTCACCGAATTTCTCCTCCATTTCGTGGAAAACAAAGTGAGGAATTTTCATGTGACACTTACGCTTCACCGTTATCTCTCCTTATGAAAACAGAGAATAATATATATTGAAAAAATTATTTATGATTTATGTAAACAGTGGTGATTGTTTCATATGCCTGAATATAAATGCAAAATTTGTGGATTCAGAATTAAGACCAAAGAGCCCATACTGCATTGTGGGCAAGACATGGTTGAAGTTAAAAAACCGAAGGAATAGCATCTTTAGCCGATTTTCGGTTTTAGTACTAGCCTAATCGATATAAATGGAGTCTGTAAAAGATTTTTAAGGCGTAGTTTACTCATCAAGTTTTATTTGGGATTTCATCTCAATCTTTAGCGACCTGAGTTGCGGTCACTCCAAATATTGCGCCAATCACAATCTCAAGCAGGCTCATGAAACGTGAAGAAATGTCGGCAGTAGTAACTAAAGTGGCAATAACTAGAAGAAGTACCACGAAGATGTTAATAGCCAATGAAGCAACCATTTTATAGATCTCCATTCGCCATTCTTGTTTTTCACTCTCTAACCCCTGCTCTTCCGCTTTCCTTTGTTCAGCATACTTCGCCACTTCTTCTTCTGTTAGAACCTCAGACACGGATTTCACCGCTCCCTCCACATCTGGGACAAGTGATTGTTTTGGTCCCCCCGTTTCCCTTAACCTTGACCTTCCCTGTTCCCGCGCACACTGGACAACATCGTTTCTCGCTTCGAGATTTCCTTCTAGGCAAATACGTTGTTTATCAACCTCCAAGTATTATTTTATGATGGCCAATCGTTTTTAATTTTTACCCTACCAAAATCAGAGATACCTTGGTGCAACGTTCTTATTCAGTGGTTTTCTTGAGTACTTAGTCAAGTTCTGAGTTTTACGGCATTTTCCGTAACTTTCATCTTCATGTTCGACTTCATGATTAAATAAATAGGGCAGGTTTGTCTGATTGGTAAAATCGCTGAATGCGTTTTAGCTTCTCATTTCTTTTATGCGTTCTTCTACTGCTGTGATTTCTTTCTTGAGTTCTTCAACGTAGTTTTCTAGTTGTTCGATTTTTTCTTGCTTCGTTAAGAAACGTCTTTCGTGATGGCCACCGTGGCAGCACGTAGAAGTTTTGCAATCGCATTGTCCATACATGTCAACTGTTCACCTCTTGGTTTTTATTTTATACTAACTATCTATAGTAAAGTATTTAAACTATCAAGTTTATAGTAAAATAGCAACTATGCATGAAGGTAGTAGATATGCCTGAAGAGTGTAATCAGCTCTGCTTCTGCCCCATCGAAGGCGTAATAGATGTAATAAGCAAAAAATGGGCGCTCCTAATAATCAACGCCCTTTGCAATCGAGGAAAGCTTCGATTCAACGACATAATAAAAGAGCTAGGCGGAATCAGCCCAAAAACCCTCTCCGACACCCTGAAAAACCTGCAGGCAGAAAAACTAATCAACAGACAATCCTTCGCAGAGATACCTCCACGAGTTGAATATTCACTCACAAAGGACGGAAGGGAACTTGGAAAAGCAATAATACCCCTAATAAAGTGGGCTGCACTAAGAGAAAACAACCCCAAACGATGCGCCTCACCATGTAAAGGCAGCCCCGCACATAGAATGATGAAATCCACAAGCAAGAAAGATGATTCTTGATTTTCAAAAGCCTATTGCCTTGTTTATCTCCTCTAAAATGTCTGTGAAGTCAGCTTTACTTGGCTTCAGCCCTCGTTTCGAGACGTTCAATATGTTGATGTAACCCTTCTTTACAAGTTCCTTCTCTAAGGCTTTCAGGGTTCCACCTTGCTTTATAGCGTAAGTGCAGAACAGAATCGTCTTCTTTTCAGTGGCTTCGGGTAAGCGTTTAACGAAAGACTGCACTTCAGGCGCAGGTCGCATACCCATAACTGGGGTGCCAATGACCAGCAGGTCGAAGTCCAGTGTAACTGATGGTTCAGGCGCGTCGGCTATGTTAAAAACTGGTGCCTTCAGCGATTCAGATATTGCTTCCGCCAAACGTTTAGTATTACCTGTACGAGAGATGTAAAGAACACAAGCCTTCATGAATTCATATAGCAACCACTCGTCTTATAACAGTTGTTTCACAAGCCATTCGCTGAAATCGTTACGCCGTGGACACTAAAATCAACAGATATGCCACCGTGAGCATGTTAAAAACAAACAGTGAAGCAATGTTCAATGCGCTAAAGCGGTTTACGCTCCGCTTCTGAAGAACACCTACGAAGCCAACAAGCGCCGATGCTAAGGGTGCAATCGAGAAAAGAGCCAAAACACCGATGTTCAAAACCACGGAAGCAACCAGCCAATAATAGGCAACAAACGTTAACGTGGCTGCCGCTGTCAACGCGAAAATAATTAGGAAAATGTTGCGTGCTCCTTTTCGAACGACAAGAGTTCTTTTACCTCCCTTGCGGTCAACGACGGCATCAGGAGCCTCCAGACTAAGGATAAGCATGAACCCGTACATCACAAAAGGAAACGCAAGGTAAACAAAGAGGGGGTCAAACTGGCCTCTTACCGCCAAGTAGCCTATCGCTGGAATCGCAAAGCCTGTCACGCACGCCACGGCAACCTCGCCGAATCCTCTAGAAATCAAACGGGTTGGAGGAGCCGAGTAAAACCAGCCTACGAGACTCGCGCCTAAGATAACGAGGAAAATTTCGATGGGCGCCCCAAGAAAAAGAAAAATCAAGACGGCTAAAACATTCGCGCTCGCCATTAACAAGATCGAAATTGATTTCACTGTTGACCTGAGATGCTGGTTGCTAACTAGGATGGCGCTGCCTGCGAAAAACTTTTTCTGTTCAATGTGCTTGTCGACTTCAACGTCGAAGTAGTCGTTGCTGTAGTGCGTTGAGAGGTCTCCTAACAGCATCACGAAATATGCTGAAACAACAAGTGCGAGATTGAAGCTTCCGCCGTTGGCAAGTGCCAAGAGTGCTCCAAGCGAGAACGCTAGAACGCCACCTGCCACAATGTGAACACGTATTACCTTGAGAATTTTTGTGGCGCTTGAACTACTCATCAACGTCCTCGCCTCTCTCCACTAATTATGCGAATAGCTTTATCTATTAAAAACATCCTATAAAACCTGAGAAAGGAGAATGGAGTCTGAATAAAGTGAACATTAAAGCGTACATGGACCTTACGCGTTTGCACTTCTTTTTTGTTTGGCCAATACTTTTTTGCGCGGGGCTTTTCCTCGCGTTCCAGTACCATGACGGCTTTTCATGGCTGCTCGTGGTTAAAGTCGCGTTGATTGGGTTCTTAGGCTTTGAAGCGGGGCTCATCTTGAACGACATTGTGGATAGTGACATCGACAAGAAAGATGTGGAGTTTGATAAACTGACAAAGTATTGGAGAGTATTTGGGAAAAGACCTATTTCTCAAGGTTTAATCACCCGACAAAACGCCGTGCTACTCTTCGGCGCGCTTGTAGTAGTTACATCCATTCTGATTTTCACGCTTCCGTTTCCGCAGGCGCTTTACGTTTTCGGCATCATGGTAGTGTGCTACTGCCTTGAAGTCTTCTACCAACTTAAAAAGCGGAACCAGAATTTCCCGTTTGCTCAGGTGATTGGGCGGATAGACTTCACGTTGTTTCCCCTCGCAGGCTATCTTTGCCTCGGTAGCCCAAACGTCAACATACTACTTTTCGGCTTTTTCTTCTATCCGCTGGCGCTTGCGCACTTAGGAGTTAACGACATAAGCGATGTCGCGAACGACCAAGTTAAAGAAGTGAAAACAATACCCCTGCTATACGGGATGAAAGGAACAGCTTACTGGATACTTCTCTTCAGCGTAATCCATCTTGTGACGACACTCCTCTTTCTCAACGTGCTTGGAACAGTAGCGATTATCGGTTTCGCAGTGGGCTTCTCGCTAATAGCCGTTGGAAACATCATAATACTGAAGGGAAAAAATGCGGACTCAGGAATGAAAGCACTACCAATGTTCCACGTAGCCATGCTCATCTACGCAATCACAATAATACTGGAATACGTAATATAATACCCATTTTGACATCGTTTTTCGCTAACACAAATAGCGGAAGCTGCCACATTATTTAACTGCAGAAAAAAAATAAAAAAAGAAAAGATTGGGTTTATTTTCCTCGTTTTGAGGTCGCGTAAACGCCGACGCCAACAGCTATTATGACAACGACTACTATGCCAGCGTAGATGTATTCCATTGGTATTCCATTGGCCGTTGTTGTTTCTGTTGACTCTGAGATTTCGGCGACTGTCCATGTTGAGAAGTGGTCAGTGCTGCAAACTAAGTAGCCGTCTTCGTCGATGTAGCTTTCCACTGCTTCCCATTCGCCTCGAGTTCCGTTCCAGAACATCCACGTAAGCCGTGACGCGTTGACTTCCCTGTTCAGCTGCTGGTTAAGCTCTGTTTGGTTGATGTGTAGTCGCAGTTGGGCTTGGAGCTGTATGGTGGCGTTAGGTTCTATGCCGAAGTAGCAGTTAAGTGATTGCTGCATTGTTTGTGCTCCATTAAGTGGTGAGCCGCTCAAGTTCATTGTGAGGGTCATTGTTTGGTTAGGGTCTATTGAAAGTCCGAAAAGTTGAGGCTTAACTTCTGGATCTACAGTAACCACTAGTTCGCAGTTTCGGGTGCAGTTCATCAACATAGTCATGTTTCTGTAACAGAACAGCGCTGGTTCTCCTGCCTTAACCTGCTCCATCTGAGCCACAGGCGTTACTTCAGTCTTATTGTATTGTACAGCATTGTCAGGGACTCCTGGCACTTCGATTTTGTTTGAGTTAGAGCCTTGTTCAGCGCCAGCAGACGCCAAGCATATTGGTGCAAAATATAGTACCATCAGCAATGTGATGACGGAGGCAGCTATTTTTGTGCGGTTTTTTGTGATGTTGGTTTTTACCATCTTAAATCACCTGACACAATATACTCTAAGCCGTAACTTAAGGGACACTGCGAGAAAAGCATTCCAGAAACAGAAACGCTTGTTCCAACCCAAAGCTCAAACTAGGCAAAAGCAACGTTGCAAACCAGAAACACAAAATTATTATTCTAAGCATGCTAATTCGATTAAGAGTTAACATGAAGATTTCTGAGCAAAAAGCAACCTTCGCGATTGTGGCTGCTATTATACTAATTTTGTTTGCTACTGCAACGGTAGCTGCTCAATCTCTCTTCGAGGTTGAATCTGTTGACCTCACCGTATACAGAGACGGGTTGATCCACGTTGCACAAACGTTAACAGTTGATGAACTAGCTCCTGAAATAGTGGTTACCCTCTTGTCTTCTTCTGTTGAGAACGTGATAATTCTTGACGAAGACGAGTTAACTGTGGACTACGAAATAAACGGAGATGACTTAACTATTTTCACTTTGGGAGTAGAGAGCATTTCAGTAGAATACGACACAATAGCGCTTACAAGCAAACAAGCTGAAGTGTGGACGCTATTCGCGGATACTCCATACACTTCATCGGTTTTTCTACCGCAAAACTCAACAGTTATCTACTTGAACATGATGCCAACCGCTATAGACACAAGTGGTACAGGAATAAAGTTATCCTTGTATCCCGGTCAATGGGAAATAAGCTACGTTCTACCCTTGTTGGCGGATGATGGAACCGATGGCAATGGGACGTCTGACACCGCAATTCCAATCGACTTTTTAATAGTTGCATTAGTCGCCGTGGTGGCGGTGGTCATTTCAGTGATTTTAATTATCAGACGGCGAAGAGGACCTAACGTTGAGAAAACATTGAAAGCTTACCCGCAGTTGAAAAAAGAAGACAAAGAAGTAATAGAGTTTCTAGCCGAAAAAGGCGGCCAAGCCTTCGAAGCTGAAATAAGAGAAAGATTTCCAGACATGCCCCGAACAAGCCTTTGGAGACTAGTCAGAAGACTAGAAAGGCTAGAGATAGTTGAAGTAAAGAAAATCGGACTGGAAAACCAAGTACAACTTAAAAAGTAAAAGTCAAAATAAAAAGTGAAAAAAGAGTAAGTTTCTGCTTCTTCATTACTTGCCGCCGTTACCGCCTTGCCCGTAGTTGCCGCCAGTGTTGCCGTTGCTTGAGCCGGATCCGTTCT
>CAZINA010000007.1:32081-35624 GCA_964540545.1 uncultured Candidatus Bathyarchaeia archaeon | reverse complement strand
CCGCCTTGCCCGTAGTTGCCGCCAGTGTTGCCGTTGCTTGAGCCGGATCCGTTCTGGTGCTGGTTCATTTTTTGTGTTAGGGCTTGATCCATTTCTTGAACCATCTGTCCGATTTCGTCTAAGTCTTGCAGTGCATTCTTGAAGTCACCTTTTTTGCCTTTGGCTGTTTGTATCATGTTCTCCAGGGTTTCCATGAACTGGTTTTCGCTTTGGTAGCCGAGCGCTTCCAGTACGTCAGTGAAGTCGATACCCGATTGGTTGCCGTATCTGAATCTTTCCCTGATTCTTTCGCGGACTCTTTCGCAGTAGCCGTCAATTCTCCAAGCATTAAGCCCTTCAGCGTGTTCTTTCATGTAATCGTAAACTTGCGAGATTAACTCCTTTGCTTCTTGCAGAGTGTCCTTAACTTCGGTTGTTTTGCCTTCCAAGAGTAACGCTCTGGCTGCATCTACGTCTAAGAGCGCTTCAGCGTCGTCAAGCAGTTGCACGATTTCGTCGGGTACATCTTCAGGCAGAATTTCTCTCAAACGGTCAATCCTTTGCAGTTGGCGTGTCATAGCTTCCAACAGTCCTTGACAGTCGATTAACTCGTATTTCTGAAGACCAACGTCCTCAAGAATCATGTGTATTGAACTGAAGACTTCCCTGAAAACACTCAATGCTTCGGTTGCATAGTCAACAGCACCTTCGTAATCTTCGAGTTCAAGTGCCTCCTGAGCTGCAGTTAAGTTGCCCACGCCTTCATCGTACAATGTCACGTTGCCTTCCAACTCGTCAAGAAGACCAGCGTCTTCAATCACGTCAAGGGCGGTCTCGTTTGCATAAACCAGATCAATCAAGTTTTTAACTTGTTGTTCTGCTCTGTCAGCTACTTCAACTAGTTGTTCTGCAGATGTCGCTTGAACTTGGCCTTGCCCAAACATGGCTGAAACTGGAGCCGCCATCATTACGACGGACACCAACATAGCCAACACGACAAGTTGCCTTTTGCTCATCATTTGAATCACAACTAACACATTAGCAAGACCAAAGTTAAGGGACACTGTGAAACAAGCGTTTCAAATTCTGAAATGGTGTTATGAGACGTTAAATGGTATAGTGGAGCCTTAAACTATTTTTGTTTAGGTGTGGAAACGTTTTACTCGTCGTTTGAACCGATAAACTCTTTGATTTTTGCGATGATTTTCTGCAGTTCTTTCCCGCTTAAGGGTGGTTCATAAGGTATTCTCAACACGTCCCAGCCTTTACCCTCCAGCAAATCGCAGATTTCCGCGTCGCGTTCTTGCTGTTTATCACCCGAGTGCGCCTGTAAACCGTCCAGATACACGGCTTTCCGCTTGTTAAGCCAGCAGAAATCAGGAATTGTGGACTTTAACACAATGGTTTTTTGCGTTACCATACCATTGGTTAAACCAGCTGCGCTTAACGCTTTGAACACTTCAATCTCGGCTCTGCTGACTTTCGGATGCATGTTCCTCTTGTAACTCAAACTTTCAGCCCCTAGAGTATTCTCATGTAGAAGCTATGTTTCTCCTTAATAACTTTCAGCTACAACTCAAGGAAAAACAGGAGAGTTCAACGTTGAAGTCAGACTCTAAATCGTAAATCTGTATTGTCTTTTCATAAAGTTATTCTTTTATATCATCGCTTGTAGGGTTGATGAAAAATGAGTGCCCAAACAGAACTTGAAAAACTGCGAGCTATGCGAGCAGAGCTTGAAGCTGAGTCACGTTCATTGAAAGAACAACAGAGCAGCTTGGAAAACAATGTTGTATCGCTTGAGGAGAAAGTCGCATCTGAAGAACTGAAGAAAGAGAAAGCTGCAATTGAAGAGTTGAAGAGCCGCAATAAGGCTGCCAAAAACGCCATATCTGACTTGGAATCAAAGAAGAAGAAACTCGAAAATAAACTTGGGGAAACAGTGGAAAAACCAGAAGAGCCAGCGCCTCAGACGGAACAAGCAGAAGCACCTCCTCAACCAGAAGAAACTGAAGCTGCTGAGCCTGCTGAAGTCGTTCCTGAAGAAGTCGACGAAGGCGGTGTTGTCGTCACAGCCATAGATGGAGAAGCACTTGAAGAACAAGAGAACCAGTCAAGGCAAGAGAAAAAGAAACGAAGGTTCTTCTAAGTTAATCCGGAAACAAGCACCGTCTTTACAACAGGCTGCTGTTTTCCAACAGCTATAACCGCTCTGCTATGCTGCTATAGCTAGTGGAACCAAAAAAAGGAAGGATAGTTAAGAACTCCAGTTTTTCTTAGCTATTACTTTAACCTTTTTTAGCTTTCTCAGTTTTCTCAGTTTCTGAAGCAGCCTTAACAGATTTCATTGGCGCTTCGCAACACATCAGCTCAACTGTTTGACAGCCACAGGGATCCTCGACCACAACGATAAGCCCGCATTCATCACACTTGTATTTTTCACCTTTCTTCGCCAAAAATTAGCACCGTCCTTAGAACGACAAATCATACTCTACAACCATTTGATATAAACGTATCCAAAAACGAGCGCTTGTTCACCTGAAGAAGGGAAGAACTTAAAATCAGCTTGGCAGAAGAGATAAAGGAAGCACTCATGAAGAAACGGCACTTAACGGTTATTGTAATTGTCGCAGTGACGGTTGTGATTGGCTCCGCCCTCCTCGTTTTGTTTAGTAATAGTCCTGCGGAAACTACTCCAGTGAATTACACCTATGAGGTTATCAACGTGTACCCGCATGACCAAAATGCGTTCACGCAAGGACTAATCATGGATGAAGGAGTCCTGTATGAAGGCACTGGGCTGTACGGTAGCTCTACTCTGCGCCGCGTAGACTTGGAAACCGGCGATGTCCTGCAGAATTATGCCTTGGCAGACGGGGTTTTCGGGGAAGGCATCACAGTTTTCGGCAGCAAAATCATCCAGTTAACTTGGAAAGCACAGAAAGGGTTCGTTTACGATAAACAGTCATTTGATTTGCTTCAAGAGTTCAACTATTCTACTCAGGGCTGGGGAATAACAACTGACGGAACCCAGCTGATAATGAGTGACGGAACAGCAAACCTGTACTTTCTAGACCCAGAAACCTTTGAGGTAACCGGGCAGGTGGAAGTTCGCGATGAAGAACCCGTGATTAGACTCAACGAGCTTGAATACATCAACGGCGAAGTCTACGCTAACGTATGGCAAACAAACAAGATTGCAATAATCAACCCAGACAATGGACAGGTCACGGGGTGGATAGATTTAACAGGCATTTACACTCCAGAAAACAGCGACTCAAACAATGTTCTCAATGGCATTGCTTACGACGCAGAAGGCGACAGGCTCTTCGTAACAGGCAAAAGATGGTCACAGCTCTTCCAAATAGAACTAACAGCTACAGAATAACCTTCACTACAAAGAAAAAATGAAGGGGGTGAGGGTTAGCTTTTCTTTCCGTCTGCAACGCCAGATGGAAATTCTTTAAGCCTTTCAGCCATGTTTTTCAGCTGCTTGTCCACCCGGTCATTCACGGTTCCATCCTCGAAGGCGCCGTCTTTCAGTCTTTCGCCGGCTTTAGTTCC
>CAZINA010000007.1:0-31981 GCA_964540545.1 uncultured Candidatus Bathyarchaeia archaeon | reverse complement strand
TCACGGTTCCATCCTCGAAGGCGCCGTCTTTCAGTCTTTCGCCGGCTTTAGTTCCTGTGAGCACTTCTATGCCTTCATCTATGGTTTTGACTGAGTAAATGTGGAACTTTCCTGCTTTAACAGCGTCCACTACTTCTTCTTTCAGCATCAGGTTCTGGACGTTACTCGCTGGTATCATCACTCCTTGTTTACCCGTGAAGCCTTTAGCTTTGCAAACTTCAAAGAAGCCTTCAATTTTCTCGTTCACGCCGCCTATAGCTTGAACCTCGCCTTTCTGGTTAACCGACCCCGTTACAGCTAAACTCTGCTTTATCGGCAACCCAGAAAGCGCCGACAGAATCGCGTACAACTCCGTGCTTGAGGCGCTGTCGCCTTCCACGCCGCCGTAATTCTGTTCAAAAACAAGACGAGCAGAAAGCCCCAGAGGCTTGTCCCGCGCGTACTTCTCATTCAAGTAGCCGCTCAAGATTAAGACGCCCTTCGTGTGGATTGGCCCACCCATTTTGGCTTCCCTTTCAATGTCGATGACGCCTTCACGTCCTAAGCCCACGCTGGCTGTTACGCGTGAGGGGTTACCGAAAGCAAAGTCGCCCAGCCCCATAACAGACAAGCCGTTCACCTGCCCAACTTTCTCTGCGTCCGTGTCAATAAGAAGAACTTCTCGCCTGATCATCTCATGGATTTTCTCTTGAATAAGCTTCGACCGGTAAATCTTTTCTTCAATGGCTTTTTTCACGTGGCTCCCAGTAACAACTTCTGATTTTTCCTGTGAAGCGTAAAAGTTGGCTTCGCGAATGATGTCGCCAACCTCGGCAAACCTTGTGGAGAGCTTCTGCTGGTCTTGAGCGAGCCTCTGGCTGTACTCTACAATTTTAGCTAAACCTGACCCGTCAAGATGCTTCAGGCCTTCCTTCTCACATATGGTGCAGACGAAAGCTGCATAACGCTTCACGTTTTCTTCTGTACGAGCCATAGTTGTGTCAAACTCTGCTTTAACCTTGAAAAGCTCTGTGAACTCCATGTCCAAAGCTAACAGCTGCTGGTACAGGTAGGGGTTGCCGATGAGAATTACTTTGACTTTCATGGGAATCGGCTGCGGCTTCAAGCTTTTGATGCTGATGAAACCGAGGCGCTGCTGCGGCTCTTCGATAACTATTTTCTCTTCCCTGAGGGCTCTTTTCAAACCTTCGTAGGAGAACGGGTTTCGAAGCAAATCCTCAACAGGGATTATCAAGTAGCCACCATTCGCCTTGTGCAAGGAGCCTCCGCGAATCATGGTGAAGTCGGTGACTAAAGCGCCAAACTGGGCTTCCTTCTCGGTTGTGCCGAAAAGGTTCTGGTAAGTGGGGTTAAATTCTGTTACAACTGGCGCGCCCTTAACGTCCGAGTTGTCAACGATCACGTTTACCTCGTACTTTCTGAAGGAAGCTTCTTTCATCCAAGGTGCTGGAAACGGCATCCGCTGTTGAGCCTCCTCTTTTTTCACGAACTGCTCTATGTTGTCGAGGATGTCGTTCTGCATTGACTTCAGATAAGCGGTGATTTCGGGCAGGGCTTTGTACTTCTCTATGAGGTCCTCCACCAAGTTGCCGATGGCGTAGAGCGCAACTTCTCTGTTAAGTTTCTTGAGTTCTTCGCGGATTTTCCTTTCCATGTCTCGAAACTGTCGCATGGTGTTTCGCAGTTCTGACTCTAGGCGCCCTCTTTTTTCCTGAATAATATCCTTCGTTTTCTGCGGCAAGCTTAACAGTTCTTCTTCTTTAAGCGGTTTGCCGTTTACCACTGGAATAAGAAGCAAGCCTATGGGGGTGCTTTGAATTATGAAGCCTTCCTGTTGAGCCTTCGCGTTCAGCTTATCGATTACTGCTTTCCTCTGTTTCTCCAGCACTCGAATCGTGGCTTCTCTTCTTGCGGCGTAATCGCCACTTTCAAAAGCTTTAGGAAGCGCCGTCCTGATGCTCTCGATGAGGTTCTTCACATCACCTTGGAACTCTCGCCCTTTTCCCGGGGGCAATTGTATTGCGTCAGGCTGGTACTGGTTGGAGAAGTTGTTCACGTAGCACAAGTCTGCCGGCACTGGTTCAACGCTTGCACATTCCTCCACGAAGTTTTTGACAGCTGTTTTCCTGCCTGTTCCAGGATAACCCGCCACGTAAATGTTGAAACCTTGGTCTCTGATGCCTAAGCCGAACTTTAACGCTCTGACAGCTCGTTCTTGACCGATTATCTCGCTGAGAGGTACTAGTTCCCTAGTTGTTTTACAACGCATTACACGGGGGTCACATGTTTTTCTGAGACTTTCTATAGGCAACTCTTTAACCAAATTACCCAAATCTCCTTCAACATAACTTAGTCGCTAAGATTTTACGTGACGTGTCAGTTTTATATTCTTCGGTTAACCTGAAAAGCGCGGATAAATCTTTTCACGACTTCGTTGTTTCGAACTTCAGGGTGGAACAGCACCCCGTAAACGTCTTTGTGCTTATGCTTAATGGCGTGAACACAACTTACGGACTCAGCCAGCACATCAAATTCAGCGGGAGGCACAAGTGCGTAATTATGCAACGCATACACCTTGAAGGTTGAAGAAAACAAGATGTTCTCCTTACACGTCACTATGTCGGTCATGCCAATTTCACGGCATTTCTCCACGCGCCCGCCGAAGACCAAACCGATAGTTTGCATCCCAGCACAAATGCCTAAAACTGGTTTGCCACATTCTTTAATCCACTTGAACCGCGCCGTCTGGCTAAAAGTCACAGTGTCCTTCAGTGCGCTGCCTGAAAGGATGATCTTGTCGTAGCCGTTCAGGCTCGTTTCGTTTACTTCGAGGTAGTGCTTAACAATGCATTCGTCCAATTCTTCAGCGATGGAAACGATTGGCAAAACAAACTCGTGAAACCCAAACGGGTTTTCTGCGGAATTCATGTCAACAACGAGAATCATTTTTTCGTCAACCGTGCCTTTTTTATCCTGAAAACTCCAGAGTTACCCTGCGCCTCCACTTCCGAGTCCAGAACCACGATTTTCTTCTTGAAAAATGGAGCGTCTAAAACCGTGGTTTCGATTTCCCCACCTTCACCTGAAGGACTCAAACCGTACTCCTCGCTGAGAGCAACAAGCTTTTCTATCAGGGCGTCATCGATTTGTTTTCCAAGCCACTTTTTGTCAAGAGGATAAGCAAAAACCCCGGAAATTATGGTTTTGAAGCCTGTAGCCACAGTTTCTTCTAAGAGTGCTTTCTGGTTTCTCTTCCAAAGCGGGTTAACACACCACACGCCTAAACGGTTGCATATCTGCTGGATTCGCGCGGCTTGGTAAACTGATTCCACCGCACCCGTCACTACTCCTTCAATTTCAAAGTCGGTTATCGCCTGAGCTATAGCCGTGTACAAGTCTTTTAGCTCTTCTTCGGGTTTACCCGCCGTCGCTCTACGTATCAAGGGCAATCCAAGGGCTTCGGCTTGCAATGCGGTTATGTCTATGTTTGGCGTGTGGAACATGTAGCTTTCTTTGTTCTCAGAAACCAACGTAATTAAACACACGGCTTCGGCTTTCTCTGCTGCTTTGTGCAAGGCAAGTGTTGAGTCTTTGCCCCCTGAAAACAGAACCCCGAGTCTCATTGTCCACCTTTTTAGACAGAAGCCCGCTTATATATGATGTGATATGTGTAGAACCAGCAAACCTATCTGTTTAGCCAATCTGAGAGCTGGACTTCGTTGGTGTTTCCAAATTTTTTGAGAGTGACTATGTCTCTGTCAGATAGCCGCGCAAGTATTCTGTGTGTTTTAAGCCGGCTAAGCCCCGCTTCTTTTCGTATGTACTTCTGCAGGTACTTGCCATTATGGGTTTTCAGAACTTGGATGACTTTGCGTTCCTCATCCGTTAAGGTCTTCACAATAGCCTCGTAAGCACTGGAGTTTTGAACGGAAACCGGATGGGCACTCCTCGCTTGACTAGCGGTTTTTATTTCAGGGAACACAAGAAAGTACGCTAAGCCGCCTGCGCTTACGATGACAACGCCGACTAGCACCACGAACATCACGGTGAAGTAGGGAGTAGCTGGGTTCTGGACTGTAACGTCTGAAGTTCCCATCATACCACCCATGTGACTCCACATGTCGCTCATCCAGTTTGACGACGACGAAGTCGACAAAACGTAAAAGCCTGCTATAATTAGAACTACCAATGCTATCAGTGAAGTAAGTAGAAGAAGTAAAAACACGTTGACTCTTCGCATATATATCTAAAAAAGAGTCATCTTCGATTTAAGCATATTGCCGCAACAACCAAAATTTCCATGAATAAACATTCAAGCGAGCGTTTCAAAAGCGTTTCAAAACTGTTTCAGTTTTGTTTCAACGAACTATCTTAAGAGTCCATGAGAATGGGGTTATTGTGAAGAAAAATGAAAGCAATAAAAATCTTCATAGTATTAGCAGCAACAGCCGCCATAAGTCTTGCAGCGATAGCCGTCGCATATGGACACTACACCACTAATCAAACAAACATTAACGCCAATTCACCTTACGCCACAGATACTGACTTCTGGGGATGGTTCGGAGGGTGCTTAGGTTTCAGGTCAGACCCATACCACTACCAGTATCAGCCTCCAAGTAACAGCACAATAGAACCACCCGAGTACATTCCTCCACAACAACCGTATCAGCCACAGAATCCAAATCAAGGCTACTACAATTATGGGTATGGACGCGGCTGCTGGGGCTGGTAAACTACCCTCTTTTTTTGGTTTTAACCAATGAGCATCAACGCTTGTAAATGTAATTCACTGCAAAACTATCAGCAATTGAAAGCAAAGAATTTGCAAATTTCGGCGTAGACATTCATGCTTTAACATTAACAATATTCTTGATTTCTTTAAGGGATGCAATTATTGCAGGGTTAATCTTCTTATGGACCACATAGACAGATATCGCGTAGCCATCGGTGCCAATTTGCCTAGAGTAGTTTGCGCGTATGTTGATGTCGTTGTCAGCTAACACTTTGTCGATGCTGGCGAATACTCCGGGAACATCTCGGTGATGTATGAACAGGGTGTAGATGGGTTTTTCTTCGAACTCTATGGTTTCGCCGGCGTTTACTGAGTTGGTGAAGTCTCCTCCAAACAGGTATTTTGCGACGACCCGTACGATTTCCATGGATGTTTCCCGTTGCGCTTCGATTGTTGATGCGCCTAAATGTGAGCTGAAGATGACGTTGTCGAGTTCTCGTAGTTTGCTTCTGAATTGGGCGCCTTCGCCTTTGGGCTCTTTAGTGTAAACGTCCACGGCGGCGCCAGCTATTCTTTCTTCCTTCAACGCCTTGTAAAGGGCCTCTTCGTCAACGTTGCTGCCTCTTGAAGTGTTAATGAGGTACGCGGTAGGCTTCATCAACGCGAGTTCTTTTTCGCCTACGATTATGGCTTTTCCACCTGTGTGGATGCTCACGTAATCAGCTTTCGAAAGAACCGCTTCCTTAGACACGTACTTCACGGCTGATTCAGCACAAGGACAAATGTCGTAACCGATGACGTCCATGTCAAAGCCGCGGCGGGCTAGTTCGCCTACTCTTTGCCCAATTTTCCCGCAGCCTAAAATCCCCAATGTTTTGTATGACAGCTCGGTTCCCTTGAACGCAGCTTTCTTCCATTTACCTTCTTTCAGTGAGCTGTAGGCTTGCGGAATGTTCCTTGAAATGTTCAGCATTAAGCACAGGGTTAATTCGGCAACCGCGTTGGTGTTTCCGTAAGGCGCGCACTTCACGACTATGCCGTTTTCGGACGCGGCATTCACATCAATGTTGTCGTAGCCGACTCCGGCTCTACCTACGATTTTCAGTTTTCCCCGTGCTCCTGCCTCAAGAACTTCACGGGTTACTTTTGTGCCGCTTCTCACAATTAACGCGTCAAACTCGCCTATGTCCGCGATGAGCGCGTTCAAATCTCTTTTGCGAGTGTCAGTCTCTATGCCTAAATCTTCAAACAATCTTATGCCATCACTTGCCAAGTTATCGTTCAATAACACTTTCATGTTTACCCTCATTCTCCTTTAAGTTAGGTAGATTAATCCTGATGGATTATAAATCCTCAATGTCACCCTCTTAAGCTTTTTTAACGTATTCTATTGCTTCTTCTACGTTTTGGAAGCCGTACTTCACTTGGCTGAACTCTTTTTTCAGGGCGATTACGTCTTCTTTGACTTCTGCAGGTTTACGTTTGCCCTTCATCACGCTGATCATTAAGTCGCACAAGTGCTTAATGTCGCCCTCTTTGAAGCCACGTCTTGTTATGTCTTGGAAGCCGATTCTTAAGCCAGACGGGTTGTCACGGTCATCCTGATTATCGTACGGTAGGAGGTTCTTGTTCAAAATTATGTTCGAGTCTTCAAGGTCTTGTGCGACTTTCTTGCCGCCTCCAAAGTTGCAGACGTCAACAGCTAGCTGATGGGACTTTGTGAAGCCTTTCGTCGAGCATAATACTTTGACGCCGTTCTCGCAGAGATGCTGCCCAGCCGTCTGCGCGTTCTTCACTATCTGCCTCGCCAGTTCAGCACCAAAAAGCTTCATCTCCAACGCCGCAATACCCAACGCTGGCAACCTGCCCAAATGCGTATTCGAAGCACTTAGCGGAAAAACCGCAAACTGAATCTTTTTAACTGCCTTCTTCAGCCGTGGAGTCGATGGGTTTCCCAAGATAACGCCGCCTTGAGGCCCAGGGAACGTCTTGTGAGTAGAAGATGTAATGAAATCAGCACCCTCACGAAGCGGGTCTTGAAAAACGCCGCCAGCAATAAGTCCTAAAACGTGTGAAGCGTCATATGCAACGTAAGCGCCGACTTCGTCACAAGCCGCCTTCAATTCTTTAATTGGATGTGGGAACAGGAACAGGCTGCCGCCGAAAGTAACGATACCAGGCTTAGCAGCGCGTATGACGTCGATTGACCTGTCAACGTCAATGTTGAACTCGTCTATATTGTAGACATGGTTAATGTTCTCTAATCCGAGGACGTTGCCAGATAAACCCGTATAGTCATGAGATATGTGGGCGCCGCAACTTAGTGGTGTTACGACCATTTTGCGGTTCTTCGCTGCCAGTGATAAACCTTTGAAGGTTGCCAGGTTTGCATGTGTACCTGATACGATACGTACGTCTGCCCATGTGCATTTGAAGAGGTTTTTCATCAAGTCAGTAGCGTAATTCTCAATAAGCGACATGTACTTCTGACCCTGATAATATCGCTTCTTAACGTGACCCTCAGGGTCGTTTTCTCCTTCTGCGTATCTGCCTTCCAAGTCTGAAGCGAATGCTTGCATCTCCCGGACAGCGGGCGACTTTAAACCTTCACTAGCGATCATGTTTATGCATTCTGAGTCGCGGTAATTTTCGTGGTTGCGACTTGCATCTATTAATTTTGTGAATAGGTTTGCGAAGTCTTCCATCTTAATCGTTCCTCTGTTGAATACAAGCGAAAGTAGGGTTTGCTCTATTTAGCAATTACTGGAAAGAAAGACTTTTTCCAACTTGCAGGGGCCGTTTGGCTTTGGTGGCATGTTCAGTTTTGTGGGGTTTGATGAACCGTAATTTTTAGGCATGCCTAAAAGTTTATTAGAGACATCCCTGTAAACCTAATTTAGGCACGCCTAAAATTGGTGAAAAGCATGAGCCGCAGAAGCGTAGAAGATTATCTCAAAGCAATATACGACCTGTCACAAACCAAACAGCCAGTAAGCACCACAGACATTTCGCGAACACTTAAAGTTGCTCCAGCCAGCGTAACCGAAATGCTGAAGAAACTAGCTGAAAAAGGCTACATCACACACTCCCCATATCACGGAACAAGACTCACAGCCAACGGCAGACGAATAGCTGAAAACATAGTCCGCAAACACCGACTACTGGAACGATTCCTACACGACGTTTTAAAAGTTGACAAAACCCAAGTACACGACCAAGCATGCGGAATGGAGCATTCCCTCTCAGACAACGCGGCAGAATCACTCTGTCGATTTCTAAGACACCCAGACAGATGCCCAGATAACGGAAAAATAATCCCGCCATGCGACCTACAAATAAGCAGTTGTGTAGAATGCATAGAACTACACAATGAAGGCTTGGAGGAAAACGGGAAAAACAGTCAAACCCGAGTTGCAATAGGCAACCTTGAAGAGGGACAATGCGGCAAAATCTCGTTAATCAGAGGCGGCTATAACCTACTTCACCGACTTTTAGACATGGGACTCGAACCCGGCACTGAAATCCGCGCCGTTAAAGTTACGCCGCCGAACGGACCCGTTGAAGTATCTTTCGGAAGTTCAAACGTAACCATCGGAAAAGGCATGGCCTCGAAGGTCTTCGTGGATTTGGAAGAAACCATGTAGACATGAAGTGGTTTCATGGTTTCTTGTGTTTTGTTATGTTGAATCATTATGCAAACAAGGAAACAATCAAAGTGAAAAGTTGGCGATCATATGGAAAAAAGAAACTCGAAAAGAATTAAAGTGCCCTTGACATCGCTGAGAAAGGGCGAAGTGGGAACGGTAGCGTCTATAAGCGCTGGACGTGGAAAAGGCCGTGGCTTCGAAAAAAGACTGATGGATATGGGTCTCACGCCAGGCACCAGAGTAACCGTTGTGAAGTCAGCGCCGTTTCACGGACCTTTCGAAGTTCTTGTTCGAGGCTCAAGACTTGCCCTAGGTAGAGGTATGGCTAAAAGAATTTTCGTGGAGATAGAGTAATGAAAAAGAAGAAACTACTTATTGCCTTAGCCGGCAACGCTAACGTCGGAAAATCCGTAATTTTCAACCATTTAACAGGGTTACACCAACACATTGGCAACTGGCCTGGAAAAACGGTTGAAAGAGCAGAGGGAACACTGCATTTTAAAGGCTACACAATAGACATTGTTGACTTGCCGGGGATATACTCGCTTTCCACGTATTCTTTGGAAGAACTGGTTTCAAGAAAATACATCGCAGTTGAAAGACCCGACATAGTGATAAACGTGGTAGACGCGTCAGTTCTCGAGCGAAACCTATTCTTCACCTTGCAGCTTAAGGAACTGGAAACTCCGATGGTTATAGCCCTAAACCAGATGGATATTGCAAAAAGCAAAGGCATTGAAGTTAACATAAAAAAACTTGAGCAGGTTCTCGGAGTACCCGTTATACCAACTGTAGCGGTGAAAGGTGTCGGCATCGCCAAGCTTCTGGAGAAAGCCATAGAAACCGTTGAAAAGAACAAGACGAAAAAGCAGCCCCAAGTGACCTACGGCGAGGAAGTTGAAGAAAAAATTGGCAAGCTCGTTGAAAAAATGGAAAGCGTTCAGTTGGTGTACCCGCAGCGGTACGTGGCGATTAAGCTGTTAGAAGGAGACGAAGAGATAGAACGGGAAATCCAGCGGATAAACCCGCAGATAGTAGCTACCGCCAAAAAGATTGCAGGCGAAATTGAATGCATCCACGGACACTGCTGCTCAACCGTGATGACTTCGGAGAGATATGAAGCTGCTGGCTGCATTGCCCGAGCCTCTCAGAAACTGGTTTCTCCAATGAAACCCAGTAAAGTGGAGCGACTGCACAACTTCACTACACACAGAGTCACGGGTTACCTTACACTAGCCGGTTCGCTACTTCTGATTTTCTACTCCATCTTCACTTTTGGAGACCTCACTTCAGGGCTGCTAAGCGACTGGCTTTACGGCTTGGAACCATTCTTCGCAAGCGTGTTTGGAACAGGAGTCATCGGCAATTTAATGTGGGGCGGCGTCATGGAAGGACTAATAGCAGGCATCACAATAGTTCTGCCTTACATAATTCCGTTTTACATCATACTGTACTTCTTGGAGAACTCAGGATACCTAAGCCGAATCGCATTCTTAATGGATAACGTTATGCACAAAATGGGGTTGCACGGAAAAGCCTTCATCCCTATGATGCTTGGCTTCGGCTGCAACGTTCCAGCCTGCCTCGGATGCAGAATAATGGAAACCCAACGGGAAAGACTGCTCGCCGCATTTGTTACAACACTGGTGCCCTGTGCAGCTACCACAGTCATCATACTTGGTTTGGTAGGCGATTTTCTAGGCATCCACTGGGCATTAGCGCTTTACCTTGTTGACTTGGCGATAATTTTCGCTCTTGGACGGATAGCGTTCAAGGTGGTCCCTGGTGAACCAACCGCGTTAATCATGGAAATGCACGATTACCGGTGGCCGCACATGAAAACCATTCTGAAGCAAACGTGGTTTAGAGTGGCTGAATTCATCAAAATAGCGTTCCCCCTGATAATTGTTGGAAGTCTCGCATTGAGACTGGCTGACGTTGCAGGCTTGTTGGACCCCATAGCATCAGTGCTCAGCCCCATAACAGTCGTGTGGCTAGGTTTGCCCGCCATTACAGGTATAACGTTGATATTTGGTGTGTTGAGAAAGGAGCTGTCGCTGGTTATGCTTGCTGCCCTGCTGGGAACAAGCAACTTCGCTTTGGTGCTGACGCCTGTTCAGATGATTGTGTTCACGTTGGTAGCGATGCTATACATACCCTGCATAGCAACCATCGCAGCGCTAGTCAGAGACTTCGGCTGGAAGAAATCACTGTTCATAACCGTGTTTGAAATAGCCTTCGCAATACTCGTCGGTGGAATCGCAATGAGACTATTAACATTGGCCATGTAACCTAAACTCATCTATGTGAGAAACTTGCACCTAATCAGGTTCTGTGGTGGGGCTACCTACCTTCAAACTCAGGAGTCAAGGTCTTGATTTTGTATAATGCTGTGGTTGCTGTTTTCGTGTTCCAGTTGTTTGGGTCGCACAGAGAAATGGGGTTTCAGTAGGCAAAACCGCCACATATAGTAGAAAAAAAATTAGTGTTACTAAACGTGCGAAAAGTAACACCAGTAATAATGTTCTGCAAACTTGCTTAAAAACTTTTTCATGGTCTGCGCTCATTCTTCATTGTTTTCGCGTGAAAGCGGGTTGGGTCTATTGGCATTTCGTGCAAGGTTTAAATAAATGGTAATACTAAAATTATAAATCGTATTACCGTGGTGTTGAAATGGCGAACGACAACGTACAACTTGAACCCGCACAACTTAAAGGAAGAGAACTAACAAAAATCTTTGAAAACCTTGATGATGAAATTGCTTTGATAACTGCAAGCGCGAAATTCAATTTCACGATCAGAAAAACCAACGAAAAAAATTTCAACATAACGCTCGCCTACATTGAAGACACTAAAAAAATCGTTCAAATACTGAAGTTCCGAATGACCCTTTTATCGGAAGCCACAGGCTAAAAGCGTAACCTGCCAATATACTGTTTTTGAATTTTGCAACGACGAGGTGCCGGATGAAATCGTTGAGAACTTAAAATCTGCCAGCTTTAAATACGTGACAATCGACATCGAGGGCTACCGAACAGGAAACATGCTCCTAACACTATAGCCAATTAGTATTTTGGTCACCTTTTTCCTTTTTTAGTTAGGGTTCAAGTAAACACCAGCGTAGCAATTTACAATTTAAAAAACGGCAGATACAAAATCAATTGGCGAAATGTTTGGAAAAATGGAAAAAGAAATGTTGTTAATTGTTGGGGGTTTGCTGTTGTAGGTCTGTTGGCATCATTTCGTCTAAGTTTTTGATGTTGTTGACTGTTCCAGTTTTTCCGAGGCTTAGTTGTCTTTCGCCTTTGAAGGTTGATGTTCTCGCGTTCTCGATTTGGACGGTGGCTCCAGGTGACACGGCGTCTATTTGGTCGTTCCACAGGCAAAGTTTGATTTGTCCAGTTCTGTCTTCTATCACTGCTTTAGCTAGGCTGGCGTAGTTGCCGTATCTGGTGAAAACCTGTTTCGGCTGGGTAACTTCTAGAACTTTAGCTTTCAAGTTAACATGGTTCATTCCAGCCCGCAAATCTTGAATAGAATAGGAAGCAGGAGACCTGATTTTCTTAGCCTCATGTTTACGAACCATGTCAGTTTCCATGAAGTTTCTAATTGGGTTGCCTTCTTTCGTTAGGAAAGATTGGGACACTGATAACTGCGCGACAACTTGAGAGTTCTCTGTAATCAAAAAGATGATCTTGTCTTTTATTTTGCCGCGGCATTCTATTGAAAGGTTGCCACACTTGGAATTCTTGTTTTCTCCAGCCGAGAGCAAAGCACAAAATAACGAGTCAGGATTAACTTCATACTTAGCAGAGAGAAAAGCAAGATACTCGCCTGACGATTTTTTACGTTTCACTTTCTTATTCACCTCTTTTTAATCTACATTTTAAGGTAACCTTTGTTTCTAAGCCATTCAGTCTGGTTCCTTCTGTAACGCCAGAAAATGTCGCCTCGCGTATCCGACTGGAAATCCCACGGAGAAACCAAAACAATATCGCCCTCACGGACCCACACTCGCCTCTTCAGTTTACCTCGAACCCTGCACACTCGTTCTTTACCGTCTTGGCATTTCACCAGAATCCTTTCAGCGCCAAGTATCTTAGCAGCTACACCTAACACGTCAGTTCCCGCTGGCAACACCATTTTCTCAAGGTTTCCCTCGTGTTTGACTTTTCTCTTACCCAATTTTGTAACACCTAAGTCGGTCGCATTTTGACTGACTAAATGGCTCATTGATCAGAACAACCGGAGAAAAAGCAAAAAGCACGCAACGCGTAGCCTATCTAACTCTTCCTCTTTGGAATTCCGACTTTCATATATAACGTGCAGGCTACAGTATATTAGTCTGACTATAGAAAAAACGCGTTTTTCATGTTATTCAACCACGTTTTAGCATTTTTCCACTTCAAGAGTTTTGCGCCGTTCATTTCAAAGACAATTAACAACTCTGCCTCATCAGCTACTTTGTTCAGAAGCTAAGCCACAATGAAGGATTTTCTTAAAAACAAAGAAGTATGGCTCTAGAGTCTCTGCAGAACAAACGTTCTTAGTCGTTCATGCTTGTTCAGGAAGCGGATAATTTTTTTTGACGCATGGACTATTTGCTTGTCAAAAAGTCTGGACACGATAAGAGCAACGACAAATACGAAGACTCCTAAGAGAGCTGCTTGAATTGCGTCGATTGCACCCAAATATAAGACCGTGAGGAAATAGATCAAGGCGCTTATCAAAGACATTATCACTGATCGAACTACGAAATAAAGTCTTTGGGTTCGTACAGATTCCGCGATAACGGCAGTCATCGCCCCTCGTGTTCCCGCCGATTGAGAGCTTGCATCAACTGATTCTTCAGCTAATATTCTATCAAGGTCTTTTTTCATGGCACGAATTAACTGGTCGTTATCATCCAAATCTGCTTTCGGCATCTCCAACTTCAGCCTCTTTTCAAGCTATTAGAAGAGCGATTGGAAATAAAACTCATTCTAAACTACACGGCGGATAAACAGCGAATCCATGCATTTCAATCAAGTTAAGCTGTGACAGGTAAACAACAGTGAATACCAAAGTAATAACATACACTTTAAAATCAGAGTCGGGAGAAAAAACTTGCAAAAATTCAAATAAAGGTGGCAATCCTTTTATATTGTCTCTGAACTCTATTGGATGGAATTTATTTTTCCATTCTTCGGTTGAGGATCCGTTCACATGAAAGATAAAAGAGAAGAAATTCGTCGTAGACTTCCGCGGCTGGTAACGAACCTGATAATGGCAATTATTTTTTGGATAATAAGCGTGTTCATACCGCCGACGCTCCCAAGCCTAATTATTCCAGGAATAAACACAGAAGCAGGTACGCTCGTGTGGATTCTCACAATAATCATCACGGCAATTTTTCTGATACGAGCATTAACTGACGCTTTAGTACTAGGCGACGTGTTAACAGATGCGATAACCAAAAAGTTAGGCGTAAAAGAAGAGCAAGCTTCTAAGAGAGCAGCAAGAGAGCTTGTTTACATAATAGCTATAGTGCTTGTGGTCACAGCGGTATCGCCGCTTCTACTTAACATCCAAGATGTTGGATATTACTTGTCAACAGCTACAGTGTACATTGGACTTGGTTTGGTCATCCTTTTCATCTATGACATCGGAAGGACCGTATACAAGATAATTGAAGAGAAAGCAGAGTCGCTCGCTGATTACGTTTCACAGACGAAGCAGGACAAGAGCAGTGACTAAATATGATCCCGGACACAATCGTCCTGATTTTACTCCTCATCTACGTTCTGATACTTCTAATCTCCATCCTTGAGCTCACGTCGTTATCTGTTGCCGCATTGGTCGGCGCCGTACTCGTCGCATGGTTTGGAATCCAATACGGCACCTTCACCTACCAAGACGCCTTATCCTTCGTAGATTTTCAACTTCTCGGACTTTTAATCGGCACCATGATCGTTGTAGAAGTAGCGAAAAGAGGCGGCTTGTTCAACGTTTTCGCGTTATACGCCATAAAATTCTCTAAAGGAAACCCAGGCAGGCTTTTTGTCGCCATCTGTGTCACTGCCGCTCTCGTCTCAATGTTTCTAAGCGACCCCACCGCGATGTTGCTTGTAGCCGCAGCCACAGTAACGATAACCAAGCTTCTGCATTATGATCCAACACCGTACTTCCTGTCCGCAGCAGTCATGATAAATCTCGGCGGAACCAGCACACTGATAGGCTCTGTGAGCAACATGATTATTGGAATAGACGCAGGATTAAGCTTCGCTGACTTCCTAAGTTACCTAGGCGTATGCGAAGTAATATTGTGGGTATTGACAATTACGGCCCTCTACTTCATTTTCAGGTCGCGTTTGGGAGAGAAGAAAGTGTTGCCTGACTATGATCCTAAGGAGGGCATAAAAGATAAGAAAATTTTCCAAAGGTCCGCCTTCGTTCTCGTCATCTTGGTAGTTCTTTTCTTGACTTTGGATCAACTAGGTGTAGGAGCAGAAGCTGTAGCTTTGGGTTGCGCGGTTCTCGCTTTGTTAATTTGCAGAGTGGACCCCGCCGAAATCTTCAGAGAAATAGATTGGGAAACAGTTTTTTTCATAGGCGGATTCATGTTCATAATTGCTGGTTTAGAGAGGACTCAGTTCTTGAGCGACATATCAATGCAGATTTTCAGTTTTGCTGGAGGCAGCTCCCTTATAGCGACTCAGATGACTTTATGGTTTAGTGGAATTGCAAGCGTGTTTGTCAGCAATATAGCGGTGGCGTTGACTTTCACTCCGATTATCGGCGCTCAAATTGGTTCAGGCTTAAACTTGGGCGCGGTATGGTCTGGCTTGATCTTAGGAACCAATCTTGGAGGTGCTACCACACCCTTCAGCGGCGCGGTAATGATGATGGCGATTGGTACGCTCAAGCGTGAAAAGATTTCAGTGAAGTTCAGTGACTTCACAAAGATAGGAGTAATTACGTCTCTTATCCAGTTGGGCTTCTCAAGCTTCTACCTTATACTGAGATTCGGATTAATGGGCACGTGAGGTAAATGTGGAAAATAAGAAAATGGTTCGAAAGGAAGTCTGTCTCAAAGAAAGAATACGAAGAAGAAAAACGCCAGTTCGAAATGGCCATCGGAAAACCATTCATAAACCTGAAAATTGAGCTACCAGAAGGCTTCGAAGACCAGCGCACCCCCTTCTTAAAACTGGAATACGATGAAGAATTCCTAGACGAAATCAAAGACCTCATCAAGAAAGATCTTTTACTAAAACGAAAAACTGAAGAAACAGCCACCACCGACAAATAGAGGCACTCGACAAAAACGCTGCACAAGCACCGTGAATAGACCATAAGCCAAAAACTATCAGAAGCAGGCTTCCAAACGTCTGCGACCGCAAGAAACCCAAACCAAACTACTTTTCACACTACACATCAGAACCAAAATGAAGCTAAAAGCGCCGGGAGGGGGATTTGAACCCCCGCGGCCCCGAGAGGCCACAAGCTGCTTGGTCCCCCAAAGGGGATCTCCAGGCTTGCTCCCTACCTGGCTAGGAGACCCCGGCACTGAGCGTTTAATCATGTTGAGCGTTTTTATTATAGTTTTTTCACTCAACTTAAGCCTTTACAAAAGCGCTTCAGAGCAGATAAGGGGCTATTGTTGTTTTGCCATCAGCACGCGGTAGCCGCTTTTTCTGGCGAGAACCGTGCAGTTGCCGAAAGCTTGGTTGAGGATGGAGGGTAGTGTTTTTGCGCCGATTTTGGATCGGATAACCATTTGGAAGGTGGCTTCGCTTGCCATGACGCTTGGTGCGTGGGTTATTATGGCTTTCACGGTTTCCATGCCCGCGCTTACTGGCGGGTTTGAGAGGACGCAGTTAAACGTTGAGTCTTTGATTTGCTCGTAAAGGTAGCCGCAACGGACTTCAGCATTCTGCACCTTGTTTATTTTGAGGTTTTTTCTTGCAAGTTGGACAGCGCGGATGTTCACGTCTGTCATTACTACGTGCAATTGGGGGTTTGAGGTGGCCGCTGCTATTCCGACGGCGCCGTAGCCGCAGCCCACGTCCAAGATTGTGCCTGTTTCGGGGAGTTGCATGGCTTCGATGAGTAGGCGTGTTCCAAGGTCGACTTGTTTTTTTGAGAAAACGCTTGATGATGTGAGGAACTTGAAGGGTTCGCCTCGGAGGCGTGTGTGGATCATTCCGAGTTTAGGTTCAGACTTTGGGGTTTCTGTGAAGTAGTGTTCTTCGTGGTGGTTTGGTTTTTCGGTCATTCTTTGTTACCGCTTTTCCAAACTTTTGGGTACGTGCCTCGGGGCATTACAACCCGCTGGAGAGTAGCTACGGTTCCACGCTTCAAATCCATGATTTCATCTGTGGATATGAGAGCTTGCGCTAGTGCTACGGCTTCGCCTTTCAGGGTTAAAACTGCGATCATGGAGTCTTTTTGGATGCCGGTTTCAGCGGATAAGACTCCGGGTGCGGTGAGGTTTGCGCCGTGGCATAAGGCGTCAACGGCTGAGTCTCTGACCGTGATTTTGGGGGTTAAAGCTAGAGCGGTTTCCATGGGTTGAATGATTTTATGCAGGAATTTCGGGTCTTTTTGTTCTTTCCATTCTCCGAACCAGTAAGCCACATCGTGCAATCTGACTCTGCTGTTGCTGGTTTCCACGAAGGGCCCTGCGCGTGTCCTGCGGAGTTCCTGCATGTGAGCACCGACGCCTAGGATTTCTCCGATATCATAGCAGAGTTTACGTATGTAGGTTCCGCCTTCACAACCGACTTTGAAGAGAACGTTTCGCCCGTTCACCTCGAAGAAGTCTATGTAGTAAATGCGTCTTGTTCGCAGCTGCCGCTTAACCGACGAGCGCAATGGGGGGCGTTGGTAAATTTGGTTTTGGAATTCTTCCAGAATCTTTTTGACTCGTGTTTCTTCTGTGTCTCCGTGGAGTTTCATGACGCAGACGTATTCTTTGCCGCTGTGGAGAAGTGCCTGAACGATTTTTGTTGAGTCCTCCAACGTGATGGGGAGGACGCCTGTGACTTTCGGGTCTAATGTGCCTCCGTGGCCTATGCGTTGTAGGTGTAGGATTTTTTTTGTCCATGCGGCGACTTCGTGGCTTGTGGGTCCCGCTGGCTTGTCCAAGTTTATTACGCCGTAGCGTATGTACTCTGCTGGGGGTCGTTCATGGGGTTTGTGCCCGTGCTTCGGGTCGGTGGTGCCCTCTGCTTTTACACGTACTTCTCGCTTGGTTTCCCATGGAGGCGCTGTTCTAGGCATGTGAAAGTTGATTCTCCTTGAAGTTTAGAAAAAGAAGGTTTGGAGTATTAAGAGTTTACATTGGCTTCGTGATTGCAGCCATGTCGTCCAGTTTGCCGTCAGCCTTTATCATCTGAGTTACTTCGTCGTCGGAAGCGCCTCTCTTAATCGGGATTACGTCTTCTGTGGGCGCAACATGATTAATGTTGACCCGTCGGCGTTTTACTCCTGTGACTTTTTTTGGTCCAGTTACCACAACGAAACTCTTGTCCATGACATCAACGATAACGCATTTCCGTCCAGACTCACGACCAGCCACCTTAACACATACTCTACCAACTTCTATAGCGGGCACACCCTAAGCCTCCTAGTTAAAACACAAAATAAAAGAACCCACAGCAAATATTTAAACATGACACAACTCCCCCTAGACTAAAACACAGAACACAGGGTTGACTGGTTTCTTTCCTGTGTTGGTATTTGACTGGGTTGCCCTTCATCCTACATAGGGCATATAGAAAGTCTGTTTGAGAAAAAAATAGTTAAAATATGTGGAGCTTGGTGTTTCTATTCGGCATTATTTTCCTTTTGCTTTATTGCCCTTTTTCTTCTTACCCATCAGTTTTCACTCCTTTTTCTAAACTGATTTTATGTCAGTGTACCCTTACACCACCTATTCTTCATCTCCCCAGAAATCCTCATCTTCATCGTTTGCCCAATATTCATCTTCTTCCTCTTTGCAGTGCATGAGTTCACCTCCTACTATTAATGCGCAAATAAGCAGGTATATATGCTTTTTTTGCAGAATAGGAGCGTGAAACAAGGTTAATTCGCTAAAAAACGCCTTAGAATAGCCCTTTTTCATCCTTATAAACAAAAAGAGATGCGGTGTTAATTTAGGCGCGTTAGTGTACGCTATTACAATAAAGAACCTCAATGTATTGCCGAAAGATTAAAATAGCAATGTTTATAGGGAGATGAACAGGCTATCGTTTAATCGGGGTCTAATCATGCCAAAGACTAAGAAAGCAAAAAAGGAAGGTTTAGAAAGACACAGACAATTGCAGAGAGAAAAGAAAATGAAAGTAAAAGAAAGGAAACGAACTACATTGCCTAAGAAGCACAATAAAGGCAGGAAATAGCGCTTTATACTCTAGCCATGATTGATTTGTTTTTCACCCTGCAGTCAACATGTAAATTGTGTAATAGTATAAGCAGGGTGACTCGCAGATATAAAAGAAAAGCCGAAGGAGCGTTAGCAGAACTTGATTTTTTATAGCGTTCCCATTTTGATTGGCTCATTGTTAATAATTGGATTGCTCAGTGATAGAATAATTCGATATGTTCTCGTTATTTCAAAGGCTTTAGGTTTGTCTGAAATGGCAGCAGGGTTTGTTTTGCTTTCAGTCGTTACTTCTTTGCCTGAACTTTCAGTTTCTGCCATGGCTGCGATAAGTGGCGAAGGAGGGTTGTCAGTCGGCAACGTACTAGGTTCAAACATAGCCAATCTAACGATAATAATTGGGTTAGCTGTGTTCTTCAGCAAAACCATAGTGTCTCTTAAGGGAGAGTCTCAAAAGGAACTTGTCCAGTTCTTATTCATTTCTTCAATAATTCCATTATTTATAGTTCAGAGAGGCACTCTCACTCCTGTACTAGGTCTTGTGTTGCTCATACTTTTTGGATACTTCAGTTTTGTTATCTCGCGCAAGACAGGAAAAATTGAATCTTTGGAGAAAGTGAAGAAAGGTGATTTAGCAATTGCAGGGACAAAGTTCGTTGTTAGTGTGGTATTGGTGATTGTTCTTTCAAAATTTGCGGTGGATAGCGCAATAGAAATCGCTGAATCTTTTGGTTTGGCAACATCAATTATTGGAGCTACAGTTATCGGTTTGGGCACTTCTCTACCTGAACTAGCAACTACTATACAAGCGCTCAAGAAGCGACTTTTTAATATGGCACTTGGCAACATTTTTGGCAGTTGCATCACAAACGTTACTCTGATTCTCGGCGTTACGTCATTGCTTTCTTTTTCCGAGGTTAATGTGCTAGCCGTGGAGAACATCATGTTTTATGTGCTGCTTTCTTCGTTAACAATGTGGTATTTAGTCAGCGTCAACCAACGCATTAGCAGAAAAGCGGCTTTAGTGCTCTGCATAATTTACATGTTATTTATAATGCAACAAATAGGAGTACATCTCCTATTCTAAAAAAACTAGTCAGTAGAAAAGTGAGATTTTTACGTGGCTGTCTTAAATGCTAAATTTATGGGGGATAAGACATATCTGTGTTGGTTGTAACCCGCCTTAAAGCTAAGTAAACAATTGGGAACTAGCTGACAGCACTTCTTTTTTCTTGTTCGTTTGTTGCCTTGTGTCGTTCTTCGCATACCATGCCTGTGCAGTGATATTTGCTTTCTAGTTCGATTGTGGAGTGTTCTATGTGATGTTTTAGGAGTGTTTCTTTTATGGTTTGTTTGGTTTGTTCAGCTTGTTTTTCGAGGGTTTCATCGTCTAATACTACGTGTGCGGTGAAGACGTCTGTTTCTCCTTCGAGTGACCAGATGTGGATGTCGTGTATTCCAATTACTCCTTTGATTGTGTTGATGTCTTTTTTGACGGCTTCAAGGTTGATGTGTTTGGGTACTCCTTGGAGAAGGATGCTGACAGCTTCTCTCAGGCTCTGGGCTACGTTGTAGAGTATAAACGCTGTTAAAGCAACTGTCAGTATTGGGTCAATCAGATAAAACTGCCAGAAGTAGATGACTATACCGCCAACAAGAATAGCCACCCAGCCTAAAACGTCTTCTAACAGGTGCCAAGAAAGAACTTTCTCATTTAAGCTTTCACCCTTTTTCAGCAGAAAAAAGCCAGCACCGTTGAATACAATTCCGATAATGGCTATGCCGACCATGCCAAAAGCGTTCACCGGTTCGGGATTGAGAAACCTGGGTATGGCCTGGAAGATTATGATAATTGAGCCTGCGATTAGAATGGACGCGGAGAAGAGCGCAGAAAACAGCGAGAGTCTTTGATACCCGAAAGTGTACCTCGCGTCAGGCGACTTTTTGGCACCCCGCTCGAAAAGCCACGAGACAAGCAAGGCTATACTATCACCGAAGTCATGCAAAGCATCGGACAGTATGGCTAAACTGTTAGTCCAAAAACCGCCAACAAGCTCTACGACAACAAAGCAAAAATTCAAAAACGCAGCAAACCGAACCCGCTCTTCCCGCTCAGGCATAAACTAAACTGACGACATAACCGATAAAAACCTATCCCAAACAAGCCCACCTGCCCCTGCTCAGAACTATTTATAGTTTAAATAAGGGGGGCTATAGGCAAAAATCGCATAACAGAGCCGCATCACTGTGCCACCCCAAGATTCCAGCAATAAACAACCAAAAACAGAAAACAACAGCAATAAACAAAGAAAAAAGTGTATTAGCTGACTGCACAGATTAACAGTTCAGCCTAAACCCGTACTTACTTCTGATCCAATATGTGGTTGTTACCATTCAAGAACTGCTTGTACACTGGATGCGCTTTAAACCGCAGCGTTGTTTCAGAACTTTCCACGGTTCCGCTTGGCAACCGCATGCAAATTGACTGCACTATCGCACCGTTTGAAATTAAACGCACACCATCCAAAAGTTCACCTTTCGTGATGCCTGACGCCGCAAACACAAGCTCTTTACCCTTCGCCAACTCATCTTCAGTATACTCTTTCTCCACGTCAACACCCACCATCTTCAACCTGTCCAACCGTTCAGCATCATCCTTCTTATCCCGCCAAACCCTCACAAGCATTGTCCCACCCAAACACTTCACAGCAGTAGCCGCAATCGTCGCTTCCGGACCCGCACCAGCACCCACAAGCAAGTCAACACCAGACTGAGGAATACACGAAACAACCGCACCCGCAATATCCCCATCCGGAATCAAAATAATCCGCACACCAAGCTTCCTAAGAGTTCTAAGCATATCCATGTGTCTCTGACGCTCCAACATTATCACAGTCAAGTTCGAAAGAGGCCTATTCTTCTCACGCGCCACCGTCCGCACAATTTCCTCAAGAGACATATCCAAAGAAATTTTACCCATAGAATGACAATCAGTAGCAACCTTAAAGTAGTAACCGTCATCAGGAAGAACCTGAAAACCGCCAGCAGGAGCACAAGCTAACGCAGATATAGCATCCTTTCTGCCTTTCGACACCGCAGTGGTACCATCTACAGGATCCACAACAAACTCCACTTTTGGTCCTCGCCCTGTGCCAACTTTCTCTCTGGTTGTGAACGCTGGCGCATGATCTTTTGGACCTTCACAGCAGATAACTTCACCAGCTAGGTCTGTTTGCGCCAAAACCGCTCTGGAAAACTCCACGGCTTTCGCGTCTACCAAGTCACAGTTTCCTTGTCCAATGTGCAATGCAGCGCCTACTGCACCGGCAATTGTAATCCTCGTTAATGAAGGAGCTAAAGCTCTTAACGAAACCATAGCTTCATTTCTCCATGCTCTATAAATTGAGTTTCCACTAATTAAAAGGTGTGCATATTCCAACCGACATATGAAAGAGTTAACAGTTTAAACAAGTCCAAGCCAAGCTCCCATGTACTGCCCAAAATAAACTAGAAGGGCGAAAGTGATGAATCTGGGTATAAAGCTTAGCGCCAAAAAAATGGTTAGGCTTGTTTTCAAGAAACCACAGATGAACGCAAGCAATTCCACAGGAAATATTGGGATCAAACCGAATATAGTGTAGATCATCCAGCCCCACTTGTTCCAAACAAACGTTATCTCTTCAAGATGCTCAGCAGACACACGTTTTTGAAGATAAGGACTTCCAAGCCGATACGCCAAGCCATAGTTGATTAACATACCTAGGGTAAAGCCGGCTGTAGCCACCAGTATAAGCAGTACAGGATTAACAAAGGGTGATGCAGCTACGACCAAAGCAGGACTCCCCAAAGGCACAATTGTTCCAGCTACAATGGTTACAAGAAAAATACCTGCAAGCCCATAAGTTTCAAAAAAACTACCCACATCAGAGAACAAAGGTGTTCCCGCAACGTTGAAAAATTTCAAAAGCCAAATTATAATTAAACCTGCGACTACTGCAATGATGGCAAGTTTAATAGAGGAACGCATCCATGAAGCCTTAAGCAAATCGGATAACCCGTAATTTGCCTTTTGGCTTTGCTCAGGCATAACAACCACTCGTGAAAATACAAGAAAGCTATACCTTTCTAAAAAGCCTTTGTGAACCTGAGACCTAACGCTCTCCCACATTATCCTGAACCCTAAGATGCATCGGCTTCCTTGCTTTTCCTCAGCAACTCTTGCAACGTCTTATGACACTTACTACATTCAAACATAGCGTGTCCACATGAAGGACAAAAAACTTCCTTTTCAAGCAATTTCTCCAGAAGAGCAACCAACGCCATTCTATTCTGTTCTGCCCTGACATCATCAACTAAAAGCTCAGCCGCGACAGATGCGGTTTTGTCTCCTTCACGTGTTGAGTCTGGCTCTCTTTCAAGCGCAACTACTTCACGGTAAACTTGCGCGATGCTTGCTTTTCCCTCCCGCAGTTTCTGCTTTTCCTCTTCACTAGCCTTCTCCAAGATTTTTTTGCCCCTTTCAAAAGTCCGAGTTGAAACCCCAACTTTCTTAGCGACCGCCGCAGTCGCCTTGCTTTTCGACAACACGGGCTTAGCGTCATCTGGCACTAACCCCAACTGAATATTCCGCCCCAGTTTCCCCGCTTCAGATTGCCGTTTTTTAGCTAAAGCCTTCTCAATCTCCAGTAAGGGCACACCCAACTCCACAAGCTGAAACTTAGTTAAGTGCCGTCGCCGCAGATTCGCTTCTATAACAAACTTTTTCTCAATCAACTTATCTTCAAACTTTCGCACTTCAAAATCTGGTTCGATACCAAGTTCGATGCAAGCTCTAAAACGGTGATGCCCATCCAACACTACCAAGTCTTCATTGGCGACAATCGGGTAATGCTGCCCCTCCGCTTCTATGGAAGCCTTAAGTTCAGCAAACTCCTCATCAGACATCTTAGGCAACAACTTTTCATATTCAGGATTTAAATGCAAGCTCATAGCATCGACCCAGTCTAGGACACTCTACTTTTGTTCCACCTATTATTTAAGGCAAAAGCAAAACAGAGTATTGCCAACTGGAAAGCCCAATCTGGTAGACCCCTCTATAGTTTCTGCAATGAATTTCTATTAGGATCCAAATAGGCCCCAAATATGCTGGTGATGGCGGAGTTTTGCGGTGTTTGTTTAGATGTGGGCGGTGGTTTTTGCCCAAGCCTAGGGTTAGCCTGTCTTAACCTTATGGTTTTGTCCCAAAAATTTAACCGTTAAACCGTGAATATTGTTAGGAGAAGGGGGTGAAAAAGCGTGTTAGAAGTATTGGGTTGGCTTATCATATCGTTCATTGCAATTGTAGTTATTCTGTTGCTTCCCACCATGCTCTACATAGTTAAGCAATGGCAGACTGTGACAGTGATAAGATTTGGGAAAATCATCAAAACCGTTAAAGGGGGCATTCACTTGAAGATGCCCTTTATTGATTCTCTGATTAGGCTGGATATGAGAGTACAGACTTTTGATTTGAGGGGACAGAGCGCTATCACTAAAGATAACATTCCTGTGAAGATTGATTCGGTGGGTTTCCTCAAGATTGAAGATGCTAAAAAACTGATTCTAGGTGTAGAGGATTACTGGTCCGCTATCAAAAGCTACTCCCAGACCTCCTTGAGAAATATTGTGGGAGAATACAGTTTAGACGAGTTACTTGAGAAAAGAGAAGTGATAGCGGAAAAAATGAAAATGATTGTAGACAGCTACACAAAAGAATGGGGCGTAGACATCCAGAAAATTGAGCTGCAAGACGTAGTGTTGCCATCAGACATGCAGAGAGCTTTTGCGGTGCAAGCTGAGGCTGAAAGGGAATCTAGGGCGATAATTATCAAGGCTAAAGCGGAACTCACAGCGTCTAAAACTTTGATGGAAGCTGCGAATAACATGAAGAAAAATCCAATGGCACTTCAACTCAGAATTCTAGAAACTCTTAGTGACGTGAGCAAAGACCAAAGCAACACGATTCTGTTTGCCTTGCCGACAGAGACGTTACAGGGAGCAGGCTTCAATGGACTAGCTGCAGCTGCATCCATAAACAGCAGTGCCGCAAGAGACCGAACTAAAAATGAATGACAGCTTCCCATATTCCATCCCTTTTTGTGTATAATATGGGACAGAAATATGAAATACACATAAATAGGTACATGTAGAATGCTGTACAGAACTCAAGAGGGAGAAATAAGGTGAACTGTGCCAAATGCGGTAAGGAGATTCTGGACGAAGAAAGCAGCTTCTGCGCGTACTGCGGCATTGCTTTCGATTCAAAACCACAAAACGTAGGTTCGGCAACTGGAGCAGGACTGCTGGCGATAATTGCCGCGTCCTTTTCCGCCGCTGTTGGAGCCATTGGAGTCATAAATTACCTATCGTACCTATCGTCTATTGACTACTACTCTGCTTACGGTTATGATGCATCTACTTTCATCGGATTTTTGCTTTTTGGGATTTTTGCGGTTATTGCGTCGGCATTTGGCTTTGCTGGGAGCGCACTAGCTCTAACAAAAAAGCGCGTTAAAATTTTAGTTCTGGGAACAATAGTCATGTTTGCTTCCGTGGTGTTCACTTTCGTAGATATTTGGTACTATGATTACGGTTTTTCGGAGGGCATACTGCTTTCTGGAATATCCATAGCGGCATTATCGATCGCAAGCGCAATTTTCGTGATCAAGTCAAAGAACGAAGTCACATAAACAAAAACCCGCCAAAAGCCATAGCTGACCTATCGACAAAAGAGGGGATTTTGGGTCTTCGAATTAAACATGTATTGATGCCCCAGCAACGTGTTCACGAAAGTAAAAAAAAAGAAATGTGTATGTATGGAAGGGTCAAAACGGCGCAAATACTCCGATGAAGACAAGCCACGCTAGTGCTGTTTTTGCTACGAAACTTAGTATGATGTAGACTCGTTCGCCGTATAGGTAGTCCTTCCAGCGGCCTACGCCTTTGTATTGCAGGACCATGTTGAGGGCGAAAACGTTGAACACCGCAAAGTAAATGAAGAATATTGAGTACACGAATGCCGGTGGTTCAGTTCCTGTTGACATTATTGCTGCTATGAAATAGGCGAATAGCACTACCCATGGAACGCCTCCTGAAATGCAACCTACTATGAAGGCGGACCACGATGTTTTTTCGGTATGTTGATTTACCACTTCCATGAAGTACCCGAACATTATCATCATTGCGTTTAAGGTGAAGATCATGACGAGCGACCAGAAGTCCCAGATTCCTACGAAGGTGGAAATCAACACTATCATTATCGAGCTGGAGAAGGCGTATTCGTACCAGCGGTACGGGTTTATCCCTTTCTTCAGGTTTTCGTTGTAGTCTTTGTTTTTTGGGTATGCTATCAGGAAATGGGCAATTGCTGAAAGCAACGGAAAAGAAGCAACGATTACGCCTAGATAGCTTAGGGTGAAGAACACCTGTGGGTCAGGGGTGATGTTGAAAACTGGTGGGGGTCCAGCGGTTATGTCGAGTTTTAAGTAGAAAGTGTATATGTCGCGTTCCCAAGTCAGAAGTGTACCCAGAGCAAGCATCAGAATTCCCTGTGATAAGTGCAGGATTCCAGCGCCGAGGTTGAACCTTTTTAAGTAACTGAAGGAAATAGGCGATTTAGCAATTATTTCTTGCCGTTCCTTATAATTCAAACAAATAATCTCCTTGTATCAATTTTTTTGATGTTAAAACATCTGTTTCATTACTCTTTCTTGACGGCTAGCTTCGCTCCGCAAACAGAGCATTTTCCATCTGCCGTGATCTTTGGTTGCTCTTTGACTTCTCCACCGCATAAACCACACTTCATTAAAAAAACTCACCTCCACAAATGCAGCTTCCGGCATCTAGTTGGATGCCCTCGGAATCAATTATACTCAGTTTTAAATTTAAAATTATGTGACTGTGAAAATACAACAACAAAGACACCTTAAAGGATGCAGCGCATGCATAATCCACAATATATTATCTTGATTCTTGTTAGCTATGAAGCCACAACGTGATTGACGGAGAGTTTAATTATCGTTTTTCGTAGTCCTCTTTTTGCTTAACCCATGTATCGTGCTTTTCCAATAAGCTCCGTATCTGTTGCCCTATGAAGTCGTCAGCGCTTAGGAAGCCAGTGTCCAAGTCGCGTAAGGCTTGCTGAAGTTTATCGTAGTCTTCTTTTGGAACCTCGATGTACTCGTACTGACCTCTTAAAGCCCCGAGCTTGAATCTTATAGCTTCGCGGATGAGCTCTTCACGCGTTGTGTAGCCAAGATGCTTGTTTGCATACGTGAAATTCTCAATTTCAGAGAGAAGTTCTGGCGGCAACATAACTGAAGTGGATAATAGGTTTTCTATCGCGTCAGTGTAAGTCTGCATTTTCATGGTTTGCGCAGTGATTTCGCCAAGTAGAGCGGTTAGTTTCTGGTGTGCATCGTCTGATATTCGCAGGGTTTTCATGCTCTGCCCCGTTGTATATGAGTTTCAGTAAAGCTAATAAAGCTTTTCAGTATACTAAGTATACACAGTATATGGGGTTTACATGCACATGAAACACAACATAAGCATAACCATGGACCAAAAACTCTTCAGAGAACTAGAAAACATCCGCGGAAGAGAAAAACGCAGCACATTCATCGAACATCTAATAATCCTAGGCTTAAAAACTTATAAAAATAAAAATGAGGGAAATGTAATCAAGCACCGCAACCGACCACTCACAGTTATGTCTCCGCTACGCTCCAACAAGACGAAACAGCAGTCTACTATTTGATACCCCACTTCTTCGTTACCTTAACTATGATGAAAACCACGAAGGCAACGATAATGAAGGTTATCAAAGCCACCAAGAAGGGGCCTACACCGAATAGCTGTCCCGCATAGTCTGCAGGCGGGTTTCCACTAGCATCCAAAGTCGTTGCTGGAACAGGGATTTTCCATGTCGCTAAGTTACCGAGCCCAGGAATAGCAAGCCCGATAAAAGGCAACAGCAGGTCTGCGACCAAAGATTGTACGAGTCCACCTAAGTAGACACCCATGATGAAAGCAACAGCAAGCCCCAGAACCTTATAGCTCTCCAAGAAAGATTTGAATTCATTCCATAACCCTGTCGGCGGTGGCGGAGGAGGCTTAGTTTCAAGCGCGACGCGAATCTTCTTCAGTTCCTCTAGCATTTCTTCTTCTTTAACCAAAAAAGAATCCTCTCCCTGTAACAACTCTTAACCATTTCAATTTATAAAGCTTTAGACCACCGCCTCAGGTCCAATTTCATGGAAAAGCTCAAAACAAACCACCACAGTCAGATCTTAAAAAACTGTTCACACTGAATACTTAAAAATACAATGCGATACTTCGCTTTAGAGCTCTTCTCCGATTTTCCAGTTATGATGCGTTATTCGAGAGTTATTGTACCTAAAATACAGAAGATAACTCTAGAAAACACAGGCGGATCTTCCATTAGTGTGAAAAGTGTTATACGTTATGTGAGAATAGATGAATAAAGGGCTAAGAGAGGGTTGTCTTTGGTGAAGTTGAAACCTTGCTACAAGATTTGGCTAGAAACTGAAGATGGCTACGTGTTTGGGCAGGGCGCCTTTGAACTGCTGCAGGGCATCCAAGAGAAAGGCACCTTGAAGGCCATCGCAGAGAACCTTAAGATGTCGTACCGGCAGGCATGGGGCATAATCAAACAGATTGAAAAAACGATTGGAAAACCAATTATAGTTACACATAGAGGGGGAAAAGTTGGCGGCGGAGGCGCCGAGTTAACGCAGACAGGAAAGGAGTTACTTGAAACTTACCTTAAATTGAAGAGTGATTTAAGTCAAACATTTTCTGATGTTGACCTTGTGGAGATTAAAAGCTGAAGTAAAACGTACCAGTACATCCAAATTGCTTCTCAGGTAAAAAACATGCCAGGCTGATTATATGAGAGGCTGTGAAACATCTGGAGTGGGCCGAGCCGGATTTGAACCGGCGACCTTTCGATTATCAGTCGAACGCTCCAGCCGTGCTGAGCTACCGGCCCGCAATTACAGCGAACAAAACTAAATGGCATGTTGGTTAATAAGAATTTGGTTAACTCTACAGTTTTTAAAAATAGTTATATATTCAAATTCCAAGACCCGTGGTGGAGAACAGCAATAGTCTCTTTTTTGGAGCTCAAGCTCATTTCGGGCAAGAACAAGAATAAAACTATTAAGAAGTGAATCATAGAATTGTTATTGCTGAAATGATAACTAACAAATCAAAATGCACATTGTTACTTTTAATTTTTGTCGCTTCAATTTTAACGGCGTATACAATAAGTGCCCATTATGTGGCTTCTCGTGCTTCGGAGTTTGGTGGGGCACTATGGTGGCCCACCACAGCTGGAGGGTCATTTTTTCCGTGGCCACATATTCCAACAGGATTGGCTGGTCCAATGTCTACGCAATTTGACCAAGAAGACTATACGTACTATAATTATGTAATTAGGTCTGGGGTGTTGATTGCTTTAACAATAGTACTTTGGATTATCGTATTCTGGAAAATATGGCGTATGAGGACTGTTCAAGACAAGATTTCTTGACCAAACGCCTGTTTTACGTTTACCTCTGTCTGTAGAGTATGAGTTAAAGTATAATTCCGGTGTTTTTTTGAGAAGAAGAGAGTAAAACTGGAGAGAGAATGAGATTAAATTAACCAGAATTTTCGTAAATCTTTTAATGGCTCTACGTAATTGTTCTCTGTACATAGGGGTCCGTAGTCTAGCACGGATTAAGGCGTCGGCCTTCGGAGCCGGAAACCGTGGGTTCAAATCCCACCGGACCCGCCATATGCTGCTACACGTATATCTTAAGTGGGATAGTTATGCTTCTTCGTTTAAATAGGATATTTGCATGTAATATCTCGACTTGGAGGAACATGTTGTGGCTGTTCATTTTGTTAAATGGGATACTTCGCTTGACTTGATGAAGGAGGCTGACCACCTATATGATGCGGCAGGCACTTTTGACTGCGTGGAAAAAGGCGACCTTGTAGCCGTCAAGCTGCACGTGGGAGAGTTAGGCAACCCGTATTACGTTCAGCCGTTTTTTGTCCACGACATAATTCGCAGGGTCAAAGAGGCAGGAGGCAAGCCGTTCCTCACTGACGCCAACACATACTATTATGCGCAACGCAACAACGCGTATGACCACATGGTTACGGCTTTGACGAATGGGTTCAACATGGCCCCGTTCATAGTGGCGGATGGGCTGCGAGGCGAGAACTACAGGAAAGTCAAGACAAAGGGCGTATTGAGCGAGATTGAGGTAGCAGGCGTTATCGCAGAGGCTGACGCCATGATCGTGGTGTCCCATGATAAGGGGCATGAGCTCAGCGGTTTCGGTGGTGCCATAAAAAACTTGGGAATGGGCTGCACCTCGCGAAAAGGCAAACTGCGGCAACATAGAACCGTGGGGTTGGAGATTGATGAATCAAAGTGCATAGGCTGCGGCAAGTGCAAGGAAGCTTGCCCGATGGGTCTACCGGAGATTTTCGGTGAAAAAGCTCGTAACACTTCGCCTTTGTGTATGCGTTGCCCTTTTTGTGCAGAGGCTTGCCCCACGGGCGCCATAAAGCTTGTAGGTAAGGAGAATATTTGCAGGGCGCTTGCTTCGGCGGCGTATGGTGTGCTCTCCACCTTCAAGAACAAGAAAGTGTCATACGTAAGTTTCGCCAAGGACATCACCCAGTACTGTGACTGCTTGCCCGGTCCCGGCGACGTCGTGATGAAAGACGTTGGCATCTTTGCCTCTAACTCTCCTGTTTCCATCGACGGCGCGTTCCTCAAAATGATAAACTACAAGGTCTTCAACGACGCGTACCATGTAGACTGCATGCTACAGGTCCGAGAAGCAAGAGCCCTCGGCATAGAGGGTGAAACGAACCCAAAAATACAGAAAATAACACAAGTTCCCCAAACCGAATGAAGAGCAAAAGCGGGGTTATACGAGCGTTTTTTGCTTTTCTCCTTTAACAAAATTTGAAACTCTAACTCCGATTAACCGAATTTTACGGTTATGGCTGAAATAAGGCTTAAGCAGCGCTCGTGCTGTTTTCTGCAAGTGTTGTTGGCGATTAGTTATGTACGCCAGTGTTTTGCTGCGTGTGTGAGTTTCAAAGTTCTCGTAGCGTACTTTAACGGTGACTGTTTTGAAAAAAAGCTTTTGTGCTACAACCTGTTTGGCAACTTTTTGGGCGAGAGCATCCAACTCTGTTAGCACAGCTTCCGCGTCGTCAGTGTCTTCTTCAAACGTGGTTTCGTGGCTTATGGATTTCACTTCGGTTCTGGCTTCTACCTCGCTGCGGTCGATGCCGTGCGCTGACAGGTGCATTTGCGTGCCCATGACGCCGAAAGCTGCTGATAGCACTGTGGGGTCGTAACTTGCCAAGTCGCCGATGGTGTTTATTCCCATGTTTTTGAGTTTAGCCTCGGTTTTGCGTCCAACCCACAGGAGCTTGCGAACTGGGAGGGGCGCCAAGAACGCTTCCGCCTCGTTCTCTTTGACTAGGGTTAAGCCGTCTGGCTTCTGGTAGTCGCTGGTTATTTTCGCGATGAGCTTGTTTGGTCCTACGCCTATCGAGCATGTGAGGTGTTCTTTCTCTTTTACCTCGCGTTTGAGCTTTCGGGCTAACGCCACGGCTTCAGCGTAGTCCTTCACTCTCGTGCTCACGTCTAAAAAGGCTTCGTCTATGCCCCACTGCTCAAACTTGTCCGCGTACTTCCGCGCTATTTCCATGATTTCGTTGGAGACTTTGATGTACAAGGGAAAGTTCGGCGGCAGATAGATGGCTTCTGGGCAGAGTTTCCATGCTCGGCTGATGGGTATGCCTGATCTGACTCCTGCTTTTCTTGCTTCGTAGTTGCTTGTGCTGACTACCCCGCGTCCTTTGCCTTCTTTCGGGTCAGCGCCGACTACTACTGGTTTGCTCTTGTACTCTGGGTGTTCGCGTTCTTCCACTGCGGTGTAGAAGTGGTCCATGTCGATGTGGAAGATTATGCGCTTTTTTTGGTTCATGAGTAGTCACTTAGGTTTTTGTGTGTTTGTGGTTTAAAACCTGTCGCTGGGGGCTAATTTGAATCAGAATAAGAATTCAGCGTACATAACGCTTAAGGCTATCCGCCATTAAGTGTACCTAATAATAGACCTTGGAGGAAAATTTGTACTATGCCTCAAATGTCAAAGGAAT